>DASWKU010000045.1:0-4085 GCA_036396455.1 Flavobacteriaceae bacterium | reverse complement strand
TTTCTATTGAACGAATGTACAATGGTATTTTTTTCATCACCTTTTACATCACTTCTGTCCCATTGCCCAATACATGGCCCACAGGCATTGGTAAAAATGGTGGCATCCAGATCTTCAAAGATTTTAAGGATTCCATCGCGTTCGGCGGTATAACGAATTTGCTCAGAGCCTGGGTTGATTCCAAAATCAGATTTTGCCTTTATCTTTTTATCGACTGCCTGTTTAGCAATTGATGCAGCACGTGTCAAATCCTCATAAGATGAATTGGTACATGATCCAATAAGTCCCCAATCCACCTTGATGGGCCAACCATTGGCTTTGGCTTTTTCACCGAGTTCTCCAACAGGAGTGGCCAAATCTGGGGTAAAAGGACCATTTAAATGAGGCCTTAACGTATCTAGATCGATTTCAATCAGTTGGTCAAAATAGTGTTCCGGATTGGCGTATACTTCTGGGTCAGCGGTCAAATAGGGTCGAATTTTATTGGCTTCATCTGCAATTTCAGTTCTATCGGTAGCCCGTAAATAGCGCTCCATGGAATCATCATAACCAAAGGTAGAAGTTGTGGCTCCAATTTCAGCACCCATATTGCAGATTGTTCCTTTTCCTGTACATGATAAATTTTTGGCCCCTTCACCAAAATATTCAACAATGGCTCCGGTTCCACCTTTAACGGTTAAAATTCCGGCCACTTTAAGGATAACATCCTTTGCAGATGTCCAGCCATTCAATTTTCCGGTTAACTTAACACCGATGAGTTTTGGAAATTTAAGTTCCCAAGCCATACCTGCCATCACATCAACAGCATCGGCACCGCCTACTCCAATGGCGACCATTCCCAATCCACCCGCATTTACGGTATGCGAATCGGTTCCGATCATCATCCCACCTGGAAATGCATAATTTTCCAATACTACTTGGTGTATAATTCCTGCTCCGGGTTTCCAGAACCCTATGCCATATTTATTGGATACGGATGCCAAAAAATCGAAAACCTCGTTACTCGTTTCATTGGCACGTTTTAAATCGGCAGCAGCTCCATGTTTTGCTTGGATCAAATGATCGCAATGTACGGTTGTTGGTACAGCGACTTTAGCTTTTCCGGCCTGCATAAACTGCAACAAGGCCATTTGAGCCGTGGCATCCTGACAAGCAATTCGGTCTGGAGCAAAATCGACGTAGTCCTTTCCTCTTACAAAAGCTTTGGTAGGGCTACCGTCCCAAAGGTGAGCGTATAAAATCTTTTCGGATAATGTTAATGGTTTTCCCACGACTTCACGCGCTTTATCGACACGTTCGGGCATGGTCGCATAAACCTTTTTTATCATATCAATATCAAATGCCATATCTTTTAATTAAAGGGTGTGAATTTATTTTTGTCCAATCCCGATAACTATCGGGACGGGACTGCAAAATTACAAATTTTAATACTCATTTAAAAATATGTAATGAAATCTGAAAATTCGTGAATATAAATCATTAAAATAAAGAAATATCAAAACAAAATTGAACTATTTTCAATATAATTTAACTGAAAATATGGATTTGATAAAATTGGGAGTTATATCGTGGAAAATGCCTTTCAAAAATTTTTAATTTAAAAATAGATTTCTTTAAAATAAACTCCTAATGATTTGTTCATCAGTAATCCCTTCGGCTTCAACCTTGTAGTTTTTAATGATTCTGTGACGAAGGATTCCACTGGCAACCGCCTGAACATTTTCGATATCCGGAGAAAATTTGCCATGTATGGCAGCATGGGTCTTGGCAGCCAGAATTAGGTTTTGTGATGCCTTGGGACCTGATCCCCAATCCATATATGTTTTATAATTCATTTTTACTCATTAAAAAACAATGCAAGAATAATAATACGCTATTTATATTTTTAATAATCTTAAATTTGTAATAAATAACAACTGCGTGGCACTCATTTTTTTAAATTGGATTTATATTTTCTTTACAGCTAAAAACTTTGGAATCTTTTTTACAAAAATTTTAAATATCCAAAACTGCAATGTTGTAATCCTTCAAGTTTTAGGGCTTTTTTTTTATGCAACAATTACAAGCATATTTGCCTTTTTTATTAGAATAAACATTGAATACTACATTATAATTCTTATACTAAATATTTTTCTGGCTTTTAAATTTAAATCAAGGATAAAAAACGAACTTTATTCCATTGTCAAAAGTTTCAATTCTTTTAAAACTTCATATAAATTACTATATTTATTTCTCTTTTTAATTGTTCTTGCTCAGAGCGCTACAAAGCCTTATTTATTAGACAACGAATCGTACTATATACAAACCATTAAATGGATTAATGAATATGGTTTCGTAAAAGGTCTTGCCAACTTACATTTATTTTTAGGACAGAACTCTACATGGCATACGCTTCAAGCAGGATTTAATTTTTCATTTATTTCAAACTACTTTAATGACATTAATGGGTTTTTATTTGTAATAATGGGGTTTCTGTTTATAGAGAAGCTAAATGAAAAGCATATTCAAGAATACTCTTTAGGATTGGTTTTGGTTTTTAACCTTTTTTTCATGCAGTTTATAAATGCTCCTTCCCCTGATTTAATAATCTTTTTAATAACTCCATACATATGCTATTTGTTTATTATAAACTTTAAAAAAATATCCATTAATGATTTTAAAATCATATTAAGCCTCGTTTTGTTTTTATGCTTAGTAAAAGTAACCATGCTTGTCTTAGCTTTATTAGTGGTTTTTTTATTTCTGAAAAATTATCATGTCTTAAAAGTATGTATGTTCCAATACATCATTTTGTGTACTGCTGTATTTGGGTTGTTTCTTTCTAAAAACTTTATTATCTCAGGACATTTATTTTACCCAACTCATATTTTCGACATCTTAAATGTTGACTGGAAATTGCCCAAAGAGTTACTTCAATTATATAAAACGGGAACTTATCAAGCAGGAATGGATAATACAGATGTATCGCATTTATCATTTTTTGGAAAAGTTAAATATTGGTTACAAATCCCTAAACTGCATGGACTCTTTAATAAAATCTATTTATTGCTAATTTTTATATTTCCATTTTTTTTTGCAATTAAAAACAAATATAAAGCAAGCTTATTAGTTATTTATATTCTTGCTATACTTCAGTTTTTTATTGTATGGTTAAACTCTCCACAATATCGCTTCTATTTTGTTTTCATTATTATACTCTCAATTCAAATATTTACAATGCTTTTTAAAACACATAAAATTGGAACTTACCTCATTTATGCTTCTGTTTTACTTAGCGCGATACCTGTTTTTATAACTATTGACTTGAATGCGTTTACAAAAAATGATTTTGCAATGGAATTAAATACATTCAAATTTAAAAACATTGTTATTCCTGAAGAAAATACTAAAACAGAAACAAAATTCACCAAGCAAAATATTGATGGTTTTGAGTTTTATTCTCCAAGTGAAAATGTATTTTTTTGGGCTACAGGAAATGGAGATTTACCTTGTGTAAACAAAAAACAAATGGAATACATAAAGTATTATTATAAGTATGTCCCACAAATGCGAACAAACAACTTAAAAGATGGCATTAAATCTGTTTTAATTGAATAATTACTGAAAAGTTAAAACAAACTCTTAATGATTTGTTCATCAGTAATCCCTTCAGCTTCAGCCTTGTAGTTTTTAATGATTCGGTGGCGAAGAATACCACTCGCCACGGCTTGGACATTTTCGATATCTGGAGAAAATTTACCATGTATTGCGGCATGGGTTTTAGCGGCCAAAATTAGGTTTTGTGATGCTCTTGGTCCTGCGCCCCAATCCACAAATTCCTTGACCAATTCGGTTGCAGAGCTATTGTTTGGTCTTGTTTTGTTAACCACGGTCACAGCATATTCCACAACATTATCTGCCACTGGAATACGTCGAATGAGATTTTGAAATCCGATAATTTCTTCAGCAGTAAATAAGGGGTTGACCGTAGCTTGAATATCGGTTGTTGTCATTTTAACCACTTCCACCTCTTCCTGAAACGAAGGATAATCCAAATTGATGGCAAACATGAAACGGTCCAACTGCGCCTCCGGCAAAGGATAAGT
>DASWKU010000044.1:0-3015 GCA_036396455.1 Flavobacteriaceae bacterium | reverse complement strand
ACAAACCTTTTCAAGAGCATCCGCCACCAGACCAAAAATATGTGCAAGGGGTTCTTTTTTAGAAAACCAAAAAAATGAACGGAAATAGTAGTAAAATCGTTACTTTTAAACCTAATCAAAAACGTTTAGGACGGGATTGATTTTTAATGATTTATTATTTTTTTAAGTAGAGAGCATCTCTATTTAATCCTAAAACTAGCGAAGAAAAAAATTGATAAGTCTCTCGGTATTTTTGGTGAAAGGAGCATGAAGTAAATCCATTCCATTCCAAAACCCTTGTTGGTATATTCCTTTTGCATGACTAAGGGTTCTAAAACCTTCTATTCCATGATAAGCTCCCATGCCGCTTTCGCCTACACCTCCAAAAGGTAGATCATCTTGTGCTATATGAGCAAATGTTCCATTTATTGTTACATTACCTGAAGTTGTTCTGTTCAATACCTTTGTTTTATCTTTGCTATCGGTAGTAAAAAAATAAAGAGCCAATGGTCTTGGTCTTGCGTTCACAAAGTTAATAGCATCATCAATAGTTTTGTATCCAAAAACTGGTAATATAGGACCGAAAATTTCTTCTTTTGCAATGCGCATTTCATCTGTTACACCCAATACCATAGTTGGAGCCATTGTGTGAGGTCGTTTTGATGCATCATTTGGACGGATGCCTACTTCAATTATCTTTGCTCCATGTTTTTTAGCGTCATCGAGTAATTCTTTCAAAATTGCAAATTGTTGTTCGTTTACAATTGAAGTATAATCGTCGCTCGTTGGTCCACTTGGATAAGCTTCTTTAGTACTTTTGTCGTATGCCTCAATAAAGGCCTCCACTTCACTTTCATGTACCAAAGCATAATCTGGTGCAATGCAGGTTTGACCGGCATTCAATAATTTCCCATATACAATACGAGAAGTTGCTTTTTCAAGTGAATAGCCTTTTGAGACAATTACAGGAGATTTTCCGCCTAATTCTAAAGTTACAGGAACAAGGTTTTCGCTCGCTGCTTTCATAACCGATCTTCCTACAGCAGTACTGCCTGTAAAAACAAGATGATCAAAAGGTAGTTTGCTGAATGTTGCTCCATCACCGTTTACAAGGGTAACTTGTTCTATCGGAAAAATTTCTTTAAACATTGATGCTATTACTGCGTTGGTTGCTGGTGTAAATTTTGAAGGTTTCAACATAACTCTGTTACCAGCAGCAATGGCAGTTACTACAGGCATCAATGCTAAATTAATGGGATAATTCCAAGGGGCTATAACACCAACCACACCTAGCGGCTGGTATTCTACTCGTGCATTTCCTAACTTCATGTGCAATGCTACTTTTCGTCTAGTTGGTTTCATGAATTTTTTAAGATTGCGAATCAAATAGTTAATGCCTTCAACAACGCCTAAAACTTCAACAATGGCAGATTCGTGTCGGGAACGATGTCCGAAATCAGCATTTACAGCCTCTTCAATTTCTTTTCTTCTAGCAATTAATACTAATTTCATTTTTTTTAAGTCAGTTCTCCGTTGTTCAAGTGTAGGTGAACCATCATTCAAAAAACCATTACGTTGTTTAGCAAGAATAGTATATAAATCCTCTGTTTCAGAGATATTAGTTGACTGTATTTTTACATTTATATTTTCCATGATATTATTGTTTTTAATGAATTATTTGTTTTTGAAATTGATATTTTAATTTTCTCAAATTCTTTTATTTTGCTGTTTTTACACTCTTATGTATTGCATTTTCAAATTTAGAATAGGCATAATTATTAAGGAATACAATCATTCCTGCCATCTTCCCTACAAGGTTGCGGAATTTTGGATTTTTTGCATCAATGATTTTTATAATTGCATTCACTATTAGAGATGGATCTTCTCCGTCTGCCAAACTTTTTTTGATGTATTTATTTGCTTGTTCCTTATACTGTTTGTATTCTGCAATATTTCCATTTGCCAAAATTAAATTTGCCCCAAGGTTAGTTTTCGCCCACATAGGCTGAACCATACTAACCTTGATATTAAATTGGCTTACCTCAAAGCGTAATGATTTAAAGTAGCCTTCCAAGGCGTGCTTTGATGCGGAGTAAATAGAATTATTAGGCAAACCCATCAAGCCCATAATTGAGCTAACTGTAATAATTTGTCCACTTTTTTGTTTTCTAAAATGTGGCAATATGGCGTTTGTTACATTTATTGTTCCCCAAAAATTGGTGTCAAATTGTTTTTTTGCAATGTCTGTTGCTGTTTCTTCAGCAATTCCATTAAGCATATAACCTGCACAGTTTACTAAAACATCTAATTGATTTGTGGTTTCAAATACCTTCTTTGTAAATTCGTTAATAGAATTTTCGTCAGTAATATCCAAAGCCAGCATTTTAAAAAGGGTTTGTGTCTTTTCTGGATTACGACTTGTACCAATTACATTATAACCTTGTTCGTGTAATTTGTTTGCTAACATCAAGCCAAAACCTGATGATGCTCCTGTTATTAAAATTGTTTTTTTACTCATAGGAATAGTATTGTTTTTATTGTATTCGTGAATCTTCGATTTCATTTTATTTTGTATTTTATTTATTTAAAATTTGAACTCATTCTTTTTAATCCTTTTCTTTTAAGTCTTTCACAAAACCAATTGTTTTCATAAATCCCCGAAAAATTAATAATGTAAACAAAATCTTCAATATCTAATTTGTGCTCTTTAAAAAAATCATATAAAGATTGAACCAATTCTTTAAAGTTTGAATTGCTTAATTCAATTAGAATAAGTGATTCAATGAAAAATATTTCATCATTTTTTGCACGCATTTCCATCATTAATTTTTTGACAATTAACTGTTGTTTTATATTGAAATATATAATATACATCATTATTCTTCATCTAGTTTTGGAGGCATCAGTTTATACATTACGGGTGTTACAATTCTTGCTAGAATTGTTGAACTTATAAGCCCTCCAATTAATACAATTGCCAACGGAGATATTTGAGGATTTGAGTTTAAAGCAATAGGAATCAGTCCGCAGGTTGCC
>DASWKU010000043.1:0-2206 GCA_036396455.1 Flavobacteriaceae bacterium | reverse complement strand
CAAATTTCAGGAATAGTTTCATAGTATCACATATTAACTTTCATAAATAGGTTAACAAGTAAAGGTAGTGAAGAATTTTGTATAAAAGTCATTTATTTGTTATATAACCAGTTCAAATTAAGCTCACAAACAAAAACATTTATGGAATTATTCATATTTCATTTTTCTTATTTTTCTCCATGCTTTTAGCCTATTTCTAACAGTACTGTGCAAGTGCTTGTCTATAGGTTCGCCCATTAAAAACCCATAGGCTTGGTATTCCGGTGTATTGTCAAAAATAATTTTTAATGTAGCCGTAACCGGCAATGCCACTATCATACCTGCAATGCCCCATAGCATTGAAAAAACGATAAGCGATAGTATGGCTATAAAAGCATTAATGCTCACTTTAGAGCCCGTTATTTTTGGCGTAATAAAATTACCTTCCAAAAATTGGATAAGGCTAAATATGGCTATAACACCAAAAGCATACCAAGCAGAATCTTTGGTTGCCAACGCAACAATTGCAGGCAATAATGATCCAATAAAAATGCCTATATATGGTATTAGCAATAAAAATGCTGCCAAAAAACCAAAAAAGAAAGGGTCCTCAATTCCCAACAAAAGTAATCCCAAACTATTTAAACAGCCCACAATTATAATGACCTTAATTAATCCAAGTAAATAATTTTGTTGAATTTTATATACTTTCCCAATCATACTGTTTAAAAATACTTTGGGCTTATTTCTAAATAATTTATAACAGAAAACCCTAAAAAATCGTCTGTAGTACAAAAAGAAAAACAGATAAATAGGCACCAGAACAAAGTAGCCGAATAGAAATCCCGACTGGTAGATAAATTCACCTATTTTATCAACACGCCCTTTTAATAAACTTTCAATTCTTAAATCTTTTGTGAACAATGAGCTACTCCTGCTTATTCCCAAAGTGTCATACGTAAATTCTATAAAGTTATAGTAAAGCGTTGTTAGTTTTGCAATATAGGTTTCACTGTTACTGATTAAGGCATTAAGCCTAAAATAAATTATTGTACCCAAAAAGGCCGTTAAACAAAATATGATTGTTATTGAGCACAATGAAGCAAACAAACGATTGCACCTCCATTTTTTTTCCAGGAACTTCTGGACAGGAAATATCATGATTGCCAATATTGACGCAAATAATATAGGCATGATCAATGGTTTTAATATATATAATATAAAAACAACAGCGATGAGTGAGAGAAGGCCAAAAGCACTGTGGATGATGTGGTTTTTTGAATCCATATTTGTATTTTACTATTAAAAAACTGCCAAAAGATTAATGCCATACATAATTTACTAACCAACCAACTAAATTATAGATGAATTGCATTCTCTTTTGACAGTATTATTTTTTATAGTTCTGAAATAATTTATGTAACTCCATTAAAATGAGTTCCAGTAATATTTCACCATGGCGTTTTATTTTCTATTTCTGAAGTTTTAACAGTTTTAAAATGATTGAATACTTTTTGAGTATCATTGCCAATTATAGAAAATCTCTTCTGTTTTAAAATGGCCTCATCATGTAATTTGGTTATAACTTCAACACCAAAATCATCTATTTTAACCAAATCAACAATGTTTATTATCAGATCACTTTTTCCATCAAAAATATTTTGGAATTTATTTTGGAATACATGGACCGTTAATTTATCAAGTGAGCCCTTTAATTCATAAACGTTGTTGTTGTTCTCAATTATCAGATTCATAATAACTTGATTTTTAGATTTTTAATTATTGACGATGCGTTTTTTATTGCTCCAATACTGTTTTTATATACAAATCATTTTAAAGATTTACTTCCAATAAAACTTAAAAGAATTGATGCCAGTCCCAATCCGATGGTTATATATGAATTGGTGTTATCTTGGGTCGTAATATCAAGTGAGCCTATACTCAATGAAGCCTCTGGAGCAAACAGTGTATAAACTCCGTAAGCCAATAGTCCAACACCAACGGCCAACAGTATGAATTTTATAGTCTTGTTCATTATTTTTATAATAAAATGGTTTAGTATTTTACGCCTTACAATACAAAGGTATGGCCGGATGCTCCTCTTTTTGTTACACAATTCTTACAGAATATTATAGAATTTAATTGAACCATGTTTAGGCGCTAAAGGGTTACTAAATAATAAAGCAGGCTTTAAATTGAAAAGATAAATGGTGTATTTCTAGATACT
>DASWKU010000042.1:0-20299 GCA_036396455.1 Flavobacteriaceae bacterium | reverse complement strand
GCACGATGGTTTGGGAAATTGTATCGAGCATCAGGATTATTTGGTACAACCGGATGGTTTCAATATTCCTTATGATGCGGAAAAAATACATGGGATATCAACCGAATTGGCGCAAGCACAAGGCAAGCCTTTGGTTGAGGTCCTGAGAAAATTCAATGAAGCTCTAAATAAAACCAAATTTGTTGTTGGACAAAACCTTGGGTTTGACCTAAATATCATGGGTGCTGAATTTATTAGGGCAGATATCACCAACAAATTGCTAGAGTTGCCTGTTTTGGATACCTGTACCGAACACACTGCCAAACTCTGCAAACTTTCTGGTGGGCGTTATGGCAAATTTAAATTGCCCACCTTAACCGAGTTGCATGAGTATTTGTTCCATGAACCTTTTGAGGAAGCCCATAATGCAACCGCCGATGTTGAAGCTACTTCTCGATGCTTTTTTGAATTGATCCGTCGCCAAGAATTTACAAAGGAAGAACTGGATGTTCAGCCTGATTATTTTCAAAACTTTTCAGAAGCCAATCCAAAAGAGATTCAGCTTATTGGGTTAAAACATATCAACCTTAAAAAGGAAAGTGCAAAAATTCATGACAAACTTCAAAAATTCCAGACTGAAGAAGTTTTTGATTCCGAAATTGAAGACATCGGTTTAGAAATGGATGAAGTGGATTTTGTTCACTTACATAACCATTCGCAATTTTCAATACTGCAATCTACCATTAGCATCAAAAATTTGGTGGCTTCGGCAGCAAAACACAAGATGCCTGCAGTGGCATTGACCGACCATGCCAATATGATGGGTGCCTTTCATTTTGTAAAGGAAATCAATCTGCATAATAAAATGGTTCAGACCAAAAACAAGGAAGCAGAAGAGAAAGGGGAAGTGCCTCCTGAAAAAGAGATAAAACCCATTATAGGCTGTGAGTTTTTTGTTTGCGAAAACCATTTGGACAAGACCAGAAAAGAAAATGGCTATCAGGTGGTGTTCATCGCAAAAAACAAAAATGGCTATCACAACTTGGCCAAATTATCTTCCATCGCTTATACCCAGGGCTTTTATTATGTGCCGCGAATTGATAAAAACCTTATAAGACAATACAAACAAGACTTGATTGTTCTAACGGGAAATTTATATGGTGAAATCCCGAGTAAAATATTAAATGTAGGTGAAAATCAAGCTGAAGAAGCTTTGCTTTGGTGGAAACAGGAATTTGCCGACGATCTATATATTGAACTTTCAAGGCACAACCAAGAGGATGAAAATCGCGTCAACCAGGTGCTTATTGAATTTTCTAAAAAACACGAAGTTAAGCTTGTCGCCACCAACAATACCTATTATGCGGAACAGGAAGATGCCAATGCCCATGACATTTTGCTATGTGTTAAGGATGGCGAAAAACAAGCAACTCCTATAGGCCGCGGTCGCGGTTATCGTTATGGTTTGCCCAATCAGGAGTATTATTTCAAGTCGTCGGAAGCTATGAAATCTCTTTTTAAAGACCTTCCTGAAGCCATTTTCAATATTCAGGAGGTAGTGGATAAAATAGAACCGTATCAATTGGCCCGAGAAGTCTTGCTCCCAAAATTTGACATTCCTGACAATTTTGGGAACGAAGACGATTATCTCAAACACTTAACGTATGAGGGCGCAAAAAAGAGATATGAAATCATAACTCCAGAAATACATAATCGTATTGATTTTGAATTGGATGTCATTAAAAAAACGGGGTATCCGGGCTACTTTTTAATTGTTGAGGATTTCATTCGAGAAGCACGAAAAATGGGTGTTTCAGTCGGCCCGGGTCGTGGTTCGGCTGCGGGATCTGTAGTGGCGTATTGCCTTTGGATTACCAATATCGACCCTCTTAAATACGATTTGCTTTTTGAGCGTTTTCTCAATCCGGACCGTGTGAGCATGCCAGATATTGATATCGATTTTGATGATGAAGGGCGAGGTCTGGTCATGGATTACGTCATAAAAAAATATGGGAGCAATCAAGTTGCACAAATTATCACTTATGGTACCATGGCCGCCAAATCCTCAATTCGGGATACCGCCAGGGTACTGGATTTGCCGTTGCACGAAGCCGATAAGATTGCAAAGTTGGTCCCAACAATGTCCAAACTCAATAGAATTTTTGAGCTGGATGAAAATAAATTGAGCAGTATATTTCGGGCTGAAGACCTTGAGAAGGTCAACCAATTGCTCAATATTTCAGAAGGCGAAGATCTGGAAGCAGAAACGGTAAACCAAGCAAGAATTCTAGAAGGGTCGTTAAGAAACACAGGAATTCATGCCTGTGGAGTCATTATTACCCCTAGTGACATTACCGATTTTGTGCCAGTTGCCACAGCCAAGGATTCAGACTTATATGTCACCCAATTTGATAATTCTGTAGTGGAAGAAGCAGGTTTGTTGAAAATGGATTTCTTGGGTTTGAAAACCTTGACACTTATAAAGGACACCGTTAAAATCGTTAAGGCAAGACATGGTGTAGAATTGGACCCTGACAATTTTCCCTTGGATGACGAAAAAACCTATGAATTGTTCCAAAAAGGGGAAACCGTTGGGATTTTTCAGTATGAGTCTGCAGGAATGCAAAAACATCTCAAAGATTTAAAGCCCACGGTTTTTGACGATTTAATTGCGATGAATGCCCTCTATCGCCCTGGGCCAATGGAATATATTCCCAGTTTCATTCGCCGTAAACATGGTGACGAGGCCATTGTGTACGACCTTCCTGACATGGAAGACAACCTGAAAGAAACCTATGGGATTACGGTCTATCAAGAACAGGTGATGCTGCTTTCGCAACGCTTGGCAAACTTTACCAAGGGTGAGGCCGACGTATTGCGAAAAGCCATGGGGAAAAAGATTTTTGCGGTATTGGATAAAATGAAGCCAAAATTTTTGGCAGGTGGTGAGAAAAATGGACATGATAAAGATACTTTGGAAAAAATCTGGAAAGATTGGGAAGCTTTTGCAAGTTATGCCTTTAACAAATCGCATTCCACATGTTATGCATGGATAGCGTACCAGACGGCCTATTTAAAGGCACATTATCCCGCTGAATATATGGCTGCCGTTCTGTCCAATAATATGAACGACATCAAACAGGTCACCTTTTTTATGGAAGAATGTAAGCGCATGCGATTGGATGTACTTGGTCCCGATGTGAATGAGTCCTATTATAAGTTTTCGGTAAACAAGAATAATGCCGTCCGATTTGGTATGGGTGCCATTAAAGGCGTAGGTCATGGTGCCGTTATGACCATTGTGGAGAACCGAAAAAAGGACGGTCCTTATAAATCCATTTTTGATTTGGCAAAACGTATCGACTTGCGCGCTGCCAACAAAAAGGCATTTGAGAATTTAGCTTTGGCTGGCGGATTTGATGGTTTTAAAAACACACACCGTGCCCAATATTTTTCAGATGAAGGCGATGGAATTACCTTTTTGGAAAAAGCAATCCGTTATGGAAGCAAGCATCAAGAAAACACAAATTCGGCCCAGGTAAGTTTGTTTGGTGATGCTAGTGATGTTCAAATTGCAGAACCACAGATCCCACCATGCGAAGAGTGGGGCACCATGGAAAAACTGGCACGTGAAAAAGAGGTGGTGGGAATCTATATTTCGGGGCATCCATTGGATGATTTTAAAATTGAGATGAACACCTTTTGCAATGCCACATTGGCCTTGTTCAATAATCTTGAGCCCTATTTAAATCGGGAATTGACTTTTGGTGGTGTCGTGACCGAAATACAACATCGCGTGAGTAAGCAAGGTAAAGGTTGGGCTGCTTTTACCGTGGAAGATTATACCGATAGTTTTGAGTTCAGAATTTACGGTGAAGATTATTTAAAGTTTAGGCACTTTTTGGTGAAGAACTCCTTTATTTATGTAAAAGTATTTGTACGTGAAGGTTGGTTGGACAAAGCTACAGGCAAAAAAAGCGAACCACGGTTACAGTACAATAACTTTCAACTGTTGCATGATGTCATGGAGGTTTATGCGAAAAAGCTATCCATACAATTGGATGTAAAAGATTTGCAGGAGCATCGCATTAAGGTTCTTAAGGACTTAATAAAAATGCACAAAGGTGACCACGCACTCAATTTTGTGGTCTATGATAATGATGAAGCCTTAAAATTGAGCATGCCAAGTAGAAAGCAAAAGGTAAAAATATCCCAAGAGTTGTTGGATGAGTTGGAGAGCCATGAGGTGTATTATAAATTGAATTAATTCAGGAATAATTTTAACAAATTGAATTATAAACAAAACAAATACTTGTGTCGTAAGGTTTGGTATTTTTTTTGACTAATTTTGCACAATAAATTAAAGTAAAACAGATTTAAAGATAAATATTATGGCATTAGAAATAACAGATGCAACGTTTGAAACAACGGTATTAAAAAGTGATAAACCCGTGATGGTGGATTTTTGGGCAGCTTGGTGTGGTCCCTGTAGAATGGTTGGCCCCATCATTGAACAAATAAGTGATGAATACCAAGGTAAAGCCGTGGTAGGTAAAGTAGATGTGGATGCCAATCAAGAATTTGCCGCCAAATACGGGGTGCGCAACATTCCTACGGTTTTGGTATTTCAGAATGGGGAAGTTGTTGGAAGACAGGTAGGTGTCGCGCCTAAAAGTGTTTACACTGAAGCTATTGATTCACTTTTATAAGATAACTCCAAAAGAAATGATAAAAGGTTTGCCATTGTGGTAAACCTTTTTTTAATTTAGGACAAAATTAAATGTAATGAACAAAAAACCGAAAATACAAGATGCTATTGATAGCAAACTTATAGAAGAACGTAAAGTATTTCTTTGGGGACAGGTTGATGACAAATCTGCAAAACATGTGATTGACCGGCTCATGTATTTGGATGCGCTGGAAACCAAGGATATTCATTTGTATGTAAATAGTCCAGGAGGCTATGTCACCTCTGGTTTTGCAATATATGATTGTATGAAATCACTAAAAAGTGATGTGTCCACTATATGTACCGGTTTTGCAGCGTCGATGGGTTCCATTATTTTGTCTGCCGGTACAAAAGGGAAACGTTTTATTCAACCTCATGCAAGGGTTATGATACATCAGCCGAGTGGTGGTGCTCGTGGGCCAGCGAGTGATATTCAAATTACGGCACAGGAAATTATTTTGACCAAAGAATTGAGTGCCAAAATTCTAGCGGATAATTGTGGCCAAACGTTTGAAAAAGTCATGAAAGATTTTAACCGTGACCATTGGATGGGAGCCGACGAATCTGTGGCCTATGGGATTGTGGATAAGGTTATTAAATAGTATTTAGAATAGAGAGAAGAGAATATAGAACATAGACAAATTAGATTAAAACTTTAATATGAAAGTCGATTTAATAAGTCCTAATTCTTGATTCCATTAGCGAAGCGGTCTAGAGTCTAAAACATGAATTTACAGCAGGAACTTAACAAAACAGGAGGCTTTAAAAACCTTGAACTCCTTGCAAAACAGGTGGTCGAAGGGTTTATTGCAGGCATGCATAAAAGTCCGTTTCATGGATTTTCTGCTGAATTTGCCGAACATAAAATCTATAATCAAGGCGAAAGCACCAAACATATCGATTGGAAACTCTATGCCAAAACCGATAAGTTGTTCACAAAACGATATGATGAAGAGACCAATTTGCGCTGTCATTTAATTATTGATAATAGCAGTTCCATGCACTATCCTGAAGTCAAGGAATTCAGTTTAGGACATTTAAATAAAATTGGATTTTCCGTGTTGGCTTCGGCATCATTGATGCATATTTTAAAAAAGCAACGTGATGCCGTTGGGTTGAGCATTTACAGTGATGCATACGATTATTATGCTCCTGAAAAAGGAAGTGAACGCCATCACCAAATGCTTTTGGGGCAACTGGGCCAAACGGTGATTTCAAAACCCATAAATAAAAAGACCGAAACCTATACCTATTTGCATCAGATAGCTGAAAAGATCCACAGGCGTTCGCTGATTTTCTTTTTTACAGACATGTTTCAAACCACAGCGGATGATGTCAAACTGTTTGAAGCCTTACGCCATTTAAAGTACAATAAGCACGAAGTGGTGTTGTTTCATGTGTTTGATAGTGAAAAAGAACTGAAATTTGATTTTGACAATACTCCTAAACGTTTTATTGATGTTGAAACGGGAGAATACATCAATCTTTATCCAGAAACCATTAAGGATTCTTATAAAGATGCAGTGAGCAGTTATTTTCATGTGTTACAATTAAAATGTAGCCAATATGGCATTAAATATGTCGAAGCCGATATCACCAAAGATTTCGATAGAATATTGACAACTTTTATGATTGAACGGCATAATTTTGCCTGATGCAAATAATTTAGAAACCGTTTAAATTTTATCCTTCGGTTTTTTTATGCGTCTTTTGGTCCCATATTTCGTTGGATTTTCTTTAAATAGCTACGGCTATTTGCATCAAATCCGCCTCATTTGGAACAAAAATCCACTATAAAAAATTCCAAAAACAAATTTTAAACGGTTTCTTAAAAAAACGGCATAAATTATTTGCGATATAAAAAATGGGGCGTATATTTGCACCCGCCTACGCACAGAAGTCCGCTTCGACGGGCAAGGCCGCAATAAAGCAATCCCGAGGTTTCGGGAGTAGTTCAGTTGGTTGGAATACCTGTCCCGAGCACTCGGGAGGGTCGCCAGATAAAAGAACGAAAACTGAATGGAGTTCATAGATATTATTAGGTTTGGTAGTTCAGCTGGTTAGAATACCTGTCCCGAGCACTCGGGAGGGTCGCTGAACAAAAAAGACGAAAATGATATGTACTATGTGTACATCATACAAAGTAAAAAAGATAGTTCTTTTTATATTGGTTATACAGGAAATCTGGATAAAAGGGTTAATGACCATAATTTAGGAAAGTCAACATATACAAAAACAAAAACCCCTTGGGAATTGGTTTATTATGAGACTTTTGAAATTAAGTTAGAAGCCATTAAACGTGAAAGATTTCTAAAGAAACAAAAGAATAAAGAATTTTATCAAAAATTGATTCGGTTTGGTAGTTCAGCTGGTTAGAATACCTGTCCCGAGCACTCGGGGAGGGTCGCCAGATAAAAGAACGAAAACTGAATGGAGTTCATAGATATTATTAGGTTTGGTAGTTCAGCTGGTTAGAATACATGCCTGTCACGCATGGGGTCGCGGGTTCGAGTCCCGTCCAGACCGCAACAAAGATGTTGTGTTGTTCCTAGAGAAATCTAGGACGTAGTAATACCAGAGAGATTTGGTATTCCAATGGAAAGCTTTCCTTTTTTCTTAATAGAAGATGGGGATGCTTTTTTGTTTTAAGTTAGATTTAAAATTAATTTTTATCAATAATATTATTAATAACGGAATTTAACCAATAGCAATTGGTTTAATCCTGAATTTTTTAATTTTAGAAGTCAAAGTTGTTCTTGGAAGGTTTAGTAACTCTGCGGCACCACCTTCCCCTGAAATTTTCCAGTTAGTAATATTCAGAACCTTTATAATATTGTTCTTTTCCAACTCTAAAATATCATCAGAAGTAAGAATATTTGGTTTTTCAATATTAACAGTAATTGTGCTTTTTGATGCAGAGAGAATAGAGTCAAGATTAAAATTACCATCACGTGATGTTATAATACCACGTTCAATAATGTTTTGGAGTTCCCTTACATTTCCTGGCCAACTGTATGAAGCCAATACATTCAAATCTTGTTTAGTTAAAGGGTTCACATGAAGTGCTTTATTTTTGGTAATCTTTTCAAAAAATGCATTTGCAATAAGTATGATGTCTTTTTCTCTATCTCTTAAAGGAGGAATATTTATTGGAAAGACATTAAGTCTATAAAAAAGGTCTTCCCTAAATTTACCATCGGCAATTTGCTTTTCTAGATTTTGATGTGTTGCAGCAATGATTCTAACGTCTACATATTTGGTTTCTGAACTTCCAACAGGTTCAAAGGTTCCTTCTTGAATAACTCTCAATAGTTTTGCCTGCAATGGAAGAGGTAGTTCGGCTATTTCATCAAGAAATAGAGTACTTTTGTCTGCTAAACTAAATCTTCCTTCTCTTGAAATTAATGCCCCTGTAAATGCGCCTTTAATATGGCCGAAGAGTTCACTTTCTATCAATTCTGAAGGGAGAGCGGCACAATTCAAGGTCACCATCGATTTAGAACGACGTGTACTGGATTCATGAATCGCCCTGGCAAATAATTCCTTACCAGTTCCAGTTTCTCCAAGTATCAATACGTTGGCATCTGTTGGAGCAACAAGGTTCACAAGATTAAGACATTTTTTTATTGGTTCCGAATTCCCAATAATATAATCAAATTGATGTGCACTTACCTTTTCCTTTAACATGATGGTTTCAGTACTTAATTCTTTGATTTTTAAATTATTGGATATAATGTCTTTAATGTTTTTGATATAAAGGGTATAATATATAATATTTTCAAAACTGTAACATGATACATTGATCTGAGTAGGGAAGGGTTCTCCTTTGCTAGTAAGGCACATTAAAGGTTCAATGATTTGTAAATTTTTATTACTTAAAGTGTTGTGCTGGGAAAGTATGGTGTTTAATGTATTATAGGTTTTGAGGGCGAAGAGTTCTTTTAATGGTTTTTTACCAAATTGATTTTTTGAAATTTGGAACATATGTACGGCCGCATCATTGGATTGGGTTATTTTAAATTCTGAATTAAATTCAATGATTGCTTCAGAAGTTCCATTGACCAAGCGATTTAATTTGGATTCGTTGTCCACCAATTTTCTTTGAATAATTTCACGCCTTAATTCCGCTGCAGCCCTGGAAGCAAAAATCTTAAATATGGCAAATTCTTCTGGCAACTCTGGCATAACTTTATTATCCAATAAAGCTAAATGCCCTAGAACCCTACCATCAATATCCCTCAAGGAAATCCCCATGTAGCTTACTGCTCCCAAAGGCTTAAGGTCGGGGTCTTTCGGGTAAAGATTAATCACGTTTTCAGGAATATGACAAATGTCACGGCTTTCCAAAACAGGTTCACAAGGCGTGTTCGAAACCTTGTATTCATATTTTTCAACATAGCTTCCATTGAGCCAAAAAGCTAAAGCGTTTAGTTTGTTTTGTTCTGGCAAAAATTCTGTAACCCATACGCCATGAACGTCCAGGATTTCGGCTAAGTGTTTTACAAGGGCCCTAAAAAATTCTTTGCCTGTATATTCAGATGTGGTTTCAACAATCTGTTTCAATGCTATTATTGCAGGAATTCTTTTCTTTCGTTCCATCATTAATGGATAATTTGACGAAAACAAGTTACCTAAAAAGTTGATTTTGACGAAATATCGGCAATGTTATTTTAAAATAAAAATATTAAATACTTGAATAACAATGAATTGTGTTTTTGGTATAAGTTGTGCCAACAATAAAACATTATAAATCAATAAAATATTTTAATCATGGAAACATTACAAAAAGAAGTAAACGGATTCAAATCTAAAGATATGTTGGATACCGTTAGTGCAATTCAATCTAATCCTGAAATTGCAAAATTTAAGTTTAGAGCTAAAAACAAATGGATTTCTGGAGGACACAATAGAAGTTCGATCCAAGATTTTTACGGTGGTTGTGTTGAAGATACATCACGTAAGACCCCCTTTGTTTTTGATAACAGCGAACCACCTATTTTATTAGGAAACAATGAAGGTGCCAATCCTGTTGAATTTATCCTTCATGGTTTAGCTGGTTGTATGACAACAACAATGATGTTGCATGCCGCTGCTAACGGAATATCGGTCGATCGTGTAGAATCTTCATTGGAAGGCGACATAGATGTACAAGGTTTTCTAGGCTTGGATGACTCTGTCAGAAATGGGTATCAAAAAATTAAAGTTGTCTTTAATATAGAGGGTGATCTTACGGAAGAACAAAAGAAGCAATTAATTTCTTTTGCATATAAATCACCGGTTTTTGATATAGTTACAAATAAAGTGCCTGTTACTTTAACTATCCAATCTTAATCTTTAGAAAGTAAAAAACCTTAATATATAAAAAAGAGGCAGTAATATCTCTGCCTCTTATCATTATACCAAATATTTTGCATTAATGGATAATGACAAATAGAAATAACTTTAAAAATCAAGAAAATGTATAGAAATTATGAAATATTAAACTCAAGTAGGGAAGTTGTAAATAATAATATCAGCAGGTATAAATTATTTGGAAATTCATTCAGAAAAAATATGGCACAAAACAGGAGATATAGAGCTATTTAATGTTAAAACGTATTGGACATGAATTATAATTATGTTAAGTTTAACATTGAAAAGACATTTGCTTTAAAAATCGTTTTACTTAAAAATAACTTAACTTTTCTTTGTCAACACATAGTATTATTAACAAAGAAAAGTTAAGTTATTTTTTTGGTTTTATATTCAAATACTGCCACAGCACTAATCAGTGATTTGGTATTCCAATATACAGCTTTCCTTTATTCTCCCGATGCTTCGGGACAGAAGATTGGGATGCCCAGTCTACCTAATGGCAGGCTTTTTCGTTTGGACAGTTTTGGACCCTCAATTTCACAAAAACAGCGTTCCCATTAATGGGTCTTAGTCTTGATGGGATTTATATCTTAAAGTTATTGACTCTATAATACGACTTATTTTTCTCTCTCGATCATTTAGCCAAAGTCACCAGTTTTTCTACTATTTAGGGCTGGAATAGGACAGTATATCCATATTCATCTTTTAATGTCATTGGAGTAAGATTTTATTGTGAATTTGTTCAAAAAATGCATTTTAACCTATTTTTTTGCATTTTGTCGATTTTATTTTCTATATTGCCCTCCTATTTCAGGCTTCAAAAGGCATTGGTAAAGTCAAAACAATGGAAATGAACAAATTGGAACCGCAATATATCGATTTACGATCCCTGAAGGAAGATACCCTTGGTGATATTGAGGTTTTAAAAATGATTGTCGAAATGTTTATTGAAGGCATTGACGAGTATGTAAGCATTATAAATGACGAATTGGGACATAAAAATTGGCAGGTGTTGTTTAAGGCAACCCATAAAATTAAGCCAAACATAAGTATGTTCGGGATTACCCAATTAGAACCCACAATACTTCAATTGGAGAGCGATTTTGAAAATGAAGAGAATCTAGATACTATTGATAAACAGTTAAACACATGCCTTGATATTTTTGGACAGGTAAAAACTGAATTACGGGCAGAACTTAAGACCATGGAACATGAGTAAAAATAAAATTGTTTTGGCCGAAGATAATTCAACACTGTCTTTGTTGTTAAAATTCAGATTGGAAAAAGAAGGCTATGAATTGCTTTTGGCGGTCGATGGCAAAGAAGCACTGGAGCTTATTGAAGCCCACAATCCTGATCTAGTGCTGACCGATATTATGATGCCCTATGTAAGTGGCTTGGAAGTCATTAGCCACATGAGAAATAAATTGCATGTGGAAACGCCCATTATCGTTTTTTCTGCTGCAGGACAAGAAGAAATGGTACTTAAGGCATTTAATTTGGGGGCCAATGATTTTATGGGCAAGCCATTTAGCCCCAATGAACTGGTCATTAGGGTCAATAGACTTTTAAATAAGTTGTCGATATAAAGAAAGCAAATGGACAATCAATTTTTTATGGATTATTTCAAAGCGTGCCCATTTGTAATTCAAATGGCTTTGGTATTAATTGGCGTGTTGGCATTTTCAATTGTTTTATTGGCAGTATATTTAAAGATCATTCGATTACTTCTTAGAAAAAAAGGGCAGGAAACCACAAGGCTAAAAGGCGAATACGAGGTTTTGTTGATGGAATATCTATATTGCAATATGGAAAACGAAGACGGTAATGCCCAACAACAATCAATAGTACTGGAAATAAAAAAGGCGATACAGGTTAAGCCCCAAAGAAAAATAATCGTTTCCATTTTATATAATTTAATGGACCAGGTTTCAGGAGAAATGTCTGATGCCATTATTGCACTTTATTATAGAATAGGGCTTATAGATGAGGCCTTTGAGCGCTTAAAAAATAAAAACTGGTATATCATCGCCAAGGGTATTGGTGAGCTTTCCCGATTTGAAATTAAGGAAGCCCATAACCATGTCATGAAGTTCATTAAGCATCCAAGGAGGGAGGTCCGCAAAGAGGCCCATTTGTATTTGGTCAACTTGTACCATTTTGAGGGACTTTCATTTTTAAATGAAATAAAGACGCCTTTATCGGAATGGGATCAGGTGCAGATCCTTGAAATTTTGCAAAAATTTGACAATCAACAAATTTGTGATATTAAGCCTTGGTTAAAATCGTCAAATGATACGGTGGTTTTGTTTGCATTAAAGCTGGCCGAAATTTACAATCAGTTTGAAGTCAAGGATATCTTGATGGAACTGCTCTCCCACCAGGCCGTAAATATAAGAATCCAAACCATTGAAGTTTTGACCCATTTATATGGTGTTGAAGCCAAGGAATTACTGAAAGCCAATTTTAACGAATTGAGTTTGGAAGAACAGGTCTGCTTTTTTGAAATGTTAGAGAAATTGGTTGTTCCTACCGACGAACCATTTATAGAAAAACACCTTTTCCATAAAAATTTCGAGATACAATTATTGGCCCTTAAAATATTGAAATCTATAAACATAGATAAGTTCATGGGATTAAAAAGTTCGTCAACAGACAATGAATTCCCAGAGGTGTATGAATTTGTAAATAATGCGATATAATGGATACTACCACGGTTAAAATAATTTTAGAAATATTTCATTACCTGTTTTTTGCTTTTGCTTTTACCGCAATAGCCTCTTATATTATATTGTCCTTTATATCAAGTAAAGAAACCATAGAATATTTTAAGAAAAAGAGCTTTATCAATTATAAAGACATCTTGTCTTCCACCTTTTCCCCTTCAATTACCATTATCGCCCCAGCTTATAATGAAAGCCTCAATGTTGTTGAAAATGTGAGGTCCTTATTGTCCAATCATTACGTGAACTATAATGTTATAATTGTCAATGACGGCAGTAAAGATGATAGTTTGGAGAAATTAATAGCTGCTTATGATCTGGAAAAGATAGACTTTATTATAAACGATAAGATCAAGACCAAACCACTTAGGGCAGGGGTTTTCAAATCCAAAAATCCAGCTTTTGAAAAGCTTATGGTTGTCGATAAAGAAAATGGCGGCAAGGCAGATGCCCTAAATATGGGCCTCAATATTAGCACAAGCAAATACGTCGCATGTATTGATGTCGATTGCTTGTTATTGGAAGACGCTCTTCAAAAAATGATAAAACCGTTTCTTGAAGAAACCGATTGTACGGTAATTGCCACAGGAGGCGTAGTGCGAATAGCAAATGCCTGCAAAATTAAGGGTGGCAAATTAATAGATATCAACTTGCCAAAAAATCTATTGCTCCAGTCACAAATCTTAGAATATATAAGAGCTTTTTTATTGGGCAGAATGGCTTGGAGCAGGTTAAATGGATTGCTGGTAATTTCTGGGGCATTTGGCATTTTTGATAAAAGAATAGCCATTGAAGTTGGAGGTTATGATACCAATACAGTCGGAGAGGATATGGAAATTGTGGTGCGCATGAGACGATACATGGAAGAGCAAGGAAAAAAATATAAAGTATGCTATATACCGGACCCTTTGTGCTGGACCGAGGCTCCCGATAACTATAAAATCTTTATTTCACAACGAAACAGATGGACAAGAGGTACCATAGAAACTTTAAAAAAGCACCGAAAAATTGGATTCAACCCAAAGTATGGGTCGTTTGGCATGATAAGCTACCCCTATTGGCTCTTGTTCGAACGCCTGGCACCGCTTGTTGAGGTTGTAGGTCTTCTGTATTTTATGGTACTTATATTCTTAAAAGATGTACGATGGGATTACGCCCTGATCTTTCTGGTCTTAGCTTATTTGTTTTCGGTATTGTTCTCTATCATTGCACTATATTCTGAAGAGTTGACATTTCACCAATATAAAAAGAAGGGCACAGGCTATAAATTAATTTTATTGAGCGCATTGGAGCCCTTTGTACTCCACCCTTTTATATTGTATGCTGCCATTAAAGGAAATATTGACTATTACTTTAACAGGACCATAAAGTGGGGGCAAATGGAGCGAAAAGGAATGGGTAGCAATTAAGCACAACGGTTTTAACGAATAAACAACACCATGGATTTTAGTATACAGTCCAAAACTATTTACAAATATGTGTGTTTGACCATAGGATTGATAAATACATTTTGGCTCATAAGTGTGTTTGAGTTGGTCATGTCAAAGTCGTCCACGTCCAATATGCTGTTGGCTGTATTGTTTAAGTTTACCAACGATTTTTGGAGTGGTCTGGCCATAGGTCTTTTGTTGTTTCCAGTATTTATTTTATTTCATATTTTCTTAAAAAAAGGAGCGATCAATGTTTTAAAAGTGTTATTTGTGATTTTGGTAATCATTCAATTTTCCCTTGTAAAATATAGCCAGACAACTTTAGTTAATTTAGGAGCCGACCTATTGGGTTATTCCTTTCAGGATATTTCCATTACCATAAGGGCTTCGGTGTCCTTTTCGATCCTGTATTTTTTACCATTCGTGATCTTCCCTTTGGTATTTTTCTTCTCACAGAAAATCATTCGTAACTACTTAAATGAACGTTTATCAATAGGGATCGGGGTCATTTTTGTTTTAATATTTGGAAGTTTAAAATTGGTGCTTCCCAATCTCGATGACAATCCATACCAAAACAAGCTGGCATTTTTGACGAGTGATATTTTAATACATCAAAATGAAAAAAGGAGATTGAAAACCTTTGCGTTTCACAGAAATGACTATCCTTTATTGAAACCTTTTGGCAAAACCAAGGATGTACTGTCGCCATTTTTTAATAGTTCTGAAGAGAAGCCCAATATCGTTATTGTAATAGTTGAAGGTCTTGGCAGCGAATTTATTGGTGATAACAGTTATAGCGGTTTTACGCCTTATTTGGATTCGCTAAGATCAAAATCGCTTTATTGGGAAAACTTTGTAAGCAATTCGGGAAGGACCTTTGGTGTCATCCCATCCTTGTTGGGTTCATTGCCGTATGGTGAAACGGGCTTTTTGGAACTCCCCACCACGCCATCCTATCTCTCAATTGCCAGTGTGCTAAAAGCAAATGGTTACAAAACATCCTATTATTCCGGGGACCAGTCAAGTTTCGATAAGAAAAGCAACTTTCTTGAATATAACGACTTTGATCGTATTGTGGACGAAAACAGCTATGGGCTGGATTATGTGAAAACCGAAAAAGATACAAGAGGATTTTCTTGGGGCTATCCAGACGCCGAAATATTTAAAAAAGCACTGGCTTCTTCTGACCAAAGTGTCCAACCGAGATTGGATGTTATAATGACGCTCACCAACCATGAGCCCTTTATGGTGCCTTCAAAGCGACAATTTGAATTAAAGGTCGACAGTATTTTGAATTCTACACGAAGGTTTAATATCCCAAAAGAAGAGATATTGGCACATAAAAACATTTATACAAGCCTTTACTATGCCGATAATTCGATAAAGGATTTTATGTATGCCTATTCCAAACGGTCAGATTACCATAACACCATTTTTATAATTACGGGCGATCACAGGCTCATACCCATTGCGCAAAAAGATAAATTGTGCAGATTTCATGTGCCGTTATATATTTTTGGCCCAATGCTTAAAAGACCACAAAAATTTAAATCCATCTCATCACATTGGGATGTTGCACCGAGTTTGCTTTCTTTTTTAATGAACAATTACAGGTTCAGCGCATTGGAAGCAGCAGCTTGGATGGGCGACGGCCTGGACACGGCACGGCAATTTAGAAACATTCATAAAATCCCATTAATGCGATATAAAGGAAGCATTAACGATTTCATTTACAAAGATTATTTGTATTCAGATGGAGAACTTTACAAAATTAACGAAAACTTTGGCACCTACAAAATAAAGGAAGAAGTGCTTGCAACTGCAATTGCAGATTCCTTAATGGCGTTTAAAATGATAAATGCCTATGTCACACAGCAAAATAAAATTTTCCCCGATTCGCTCAATATATACGTAAAACAAAAGAAACAGTTTTCAAAAGCACAACTGGAAGCGATTGACCTATTGTCCCATGGGCTTAATTTTGACCAAACATTTCAAGTTGCCAAGGAGAAGGGCCATGCAAAGGAATATAAAAAAGCAAGATTGCTCTGTGACTACATCCTGAACGAGCTTCCAAATCATGCCGATGCCAGGGCCTTAAAGGGCCGGACCTTGGCCTGGGAAGGCGACTATATTAATGCAGAAGCAGAATTGTTGACCGTTATAAAATGGGCACCTTACTATTACGATTCCTATCTGGCCTTATTTGACCTCTACTGGTGGTCCAACCAAGAAGAAAAATCGGAAGCCATTTACAAACTGGCAACAAAAAATAACTTAACCAACCCCGATATAGGCTTTAAAATGGCCAATGCCTATTCGAGAATGAAAGATGCACAACGGGCCAAGACACTAATGGACAGCATCCTTAAAACGAATTCCAATAATCCCGATTATATAACTTTTAAACAAACCTTATAATAGATGTTGGCTACCAATAAATATATTGTGATCATATTATGTCTGTCCGGTTTTTTTCTTTTTGGGCAGCAGAACACGTTTAAGGGAGATCCCGATAAAGCTTTTGCAGTAGCTCGGGACCTGGCATTTAATAACAAGAGAAAACAAGCACAGGACACCTTATTGCTTATTTTGACCAAATATCCGAATTATAACGATGTTCGTTCATTTTTGGCAAGTACCTATTCATGGGACGGGGATTATAAAAAAGCCAGAAAAGAATTTGACCATATATTGAACAATGACCCGGATAGGTTGGATACTTGGGAGGCCACAATTAAAAATGAGCTGTACAGCGGGTCGCCTTTTGCCGCTTTGCATAAAGCAAACAAGGCATTGGATCATTTCCCCGAGAATCCCGAACTGTTATATTTAAAGGCAAGCGCAGAAGATGATTCCAAAAATAAGGAAGCCGCCCTTAAAACCATTGATGAATTATTAGAAGTAAAACCAGATCATGAAAAGGCACAGGATTATAAGCTACGTTTAATTGATGGACTTAGCTATAATACCATTGGGTTAAAATCCTCTGTTGATTTTTATTCAGAAGCATTTGATCCAATGCAGTATTATACCTTAAAATATGTAAGACAGACCAAGTATGGCAGCGTTCAGGCTAAAATGAATTTGAGCAGAAGATTTGGATCTACAGGGACCCAATTTGAAGTAGATGTGTATCCAAAAATTGCAAATGGTTTTTATGCCTATCTCAATTTCGGGGCAGCAAATACGTTCTTATATCCAGATATTAGGTATGGCGCCGAGTTGTATAAATCCTTGCCCAAAGGTTTTGAAATTTCAGCAGGATTCAGGGCCTTAAGATATAGTGAAACAACAATGATCTATACAGGGTCGTTGGGCTGGTATACAGGAAACAGCTATTGGGCCTTTCGTACCTATATTACTCCGGGAGATTCTGGTTCGAGTACGTCTGGGACACTGGATTATAGAAAATACAGGAGTGATGCAAACAATTATTTTAGTATTGATTTTGGGATTGGGTTTTCACCTGAAATTTATAGGTTTGAGTTTGAAGGGAATGAGAATGCCATTATCAATCTTAAGTCCCAAAAGCTAAATTTGGGATACTATTTTACATCGACAAATAAAAAGAATGCTTGGGGGCTTAAGACGGGGGTGTCACACCAAGAAATCAGTTTTGATCCAGGCTCCTATTTTTGGATTTACTCATTGGCATTATCCTGGGATATTAAATTTAAGTAAATCAAACCATTGACATCGCCAACAAACCCAATATTATGCAAAAAACCGCCTTTTCCTATTTGACACCCTTCTCTTTTATGTGTTCAATTTTTGGGTCGTTTTCCCAGACCTAAAGTTTATATAAAAGGAAGCGAAGATCCCTTAAATGGCTTTTCTGTGTCGTTAAAAACAATAACCTGTATAGTTATTTTAGGACGGGTCAGGCTTCAACGGTCTCAACATGACGAGGGGCCGAAGCACTGTCAAAGGTTTGTGCACCAAACAGTTTCCCCTGCTTGCCGACAGCCTGTGGGCAAACAGGCTTTCCAGTCTTAAATGGTTTCATCTATATTATTTGAGTGATGGTCATTTACGTGATGTCGTAAATGCTCACACGAAATTTCGTCAAAAAACCAAATCTCATTTATTTTAAAATTAATTTTTTTTTTGTAAATTTCACATAATCAAAATATTACATGTTTGGTTCATATATTGGTTTGTATTTGGAACATTATTAATTTAAAACTATAACAATGGAAACTCAAAAATTAAATTCTAGAAGAAAATTTATTGGCTCCTTGACTACTGGGGCAATGGTTGCAGGGTTGTCACTTATTCCAGATCCAATTCAGGCTAAGATCAATTCTAAGTCTTTTGATTTAAAACTGGACAATTTATCGATTGGTGGTTCAGAGTTGGATCAAGAACTTAAAAAGTTAGGTGCAAAAGCGCATCCAGTGGCATACGATATTTCGCAAGCTAATCCTTGGGGACTAATTTGGTCCAATGTCTATTACCTTACCAATGGTGAAACTGGAACTCCAGAAGACCAATTAGGGGTCTTAAATGTATTCAGGCACCATGGGATGATTTTTGGCCTTGACGATGCAACAATAAGCAAGTATAAGCTTGGTGAGTTTTTTGGACTGAATGATCCCATAACCAATGCGCCTACGATAAGAAACCCATATTACGATCCTGAGGATGGCGTATTCCCTCTTCCTGGTTTGGCGGGCATTAAAGCACTTCAGGAAAAAGGTACTATGTTCTGCATTTGTGATATGGCTCGTAAAGTATATGCACAGTTTGTAGCCCAAAAAGCAGGCGCTAAGACTGAAGATGTTTATAACGACTTCGTTGCTGGAACACTTCCGGGTGTGAAACCTGCGCCTTCTGGAGTCTGGGTTTTAGGCCGTTTGGTAGAGAACAAAATAGCTTATATAGATGCCAGCGTTGGATAATAGTTATTAAAATTGACTCATATTCTTGTCTAGACTACAATCCCGATAACTATCGGGAGCTAAAGCTTCAATGAAAATTGGAGCTTTTTTTGTAATCGATAGAAGCTGTGACGTTTACAAAGTTGAATCGGGTAAAATACCTAAGAAATTTGCTTCTTCTGTTTAAAGCTTTCTTTTTTCTTGAAACTCTTTGTCCAATGTAAAAGGGTATTTTGTAAATTTGCACGCCTGTCTGCCGACGGGCAGGCCTTTATATTTTGGCTTCATAGTTCAACGGATAGAACAAAAGTTTCCTAAACTTTAGATCCAGGTTCGATTCCTGGTGGAGCTACTAAAAAAATTCGGGACGTGGCGCAGTCCGGTTAGCGTACACGGCTGGGGGCCGTGAGGTCGCAGGTTCAAATCCTGTCGTCCCGACTTGACATTTTCATGTAGTTGCATAACGCTGTTAATAAATTAATTATCAGCGTTTTGTGTTTTTTGTGAAACCAAAAGAAAGACGATGAAACTACATGAAATCTAATTATTGGTGTCTAAATCGGGAATGGATCAATACAATAATTGTTGTATTTTTAAAAGGCTTTTTAGGGTATTTTGTTCGGTGTTTTTACCATTAAATTCATTAACCAAAAGCTATTAAACATGCAAGAAAACAGTAGATTATCCGTTATTTTCCTTACCAGAAAACATGAAAAGAAAACTGAGGATTTGAAAATTTATGCCCGGATTACCGTACACGGAAAAAGAGCGGAATTTAGTTTAAATCGTAGTTTAAAGGCCTCATTATGGGACAACAACCGTAAAAGAGGGAGAGGTTCTTCGAAGTATGTCCTATCCCTGAACAAATATTTGGATCAAGTTTTCACCCAATTGCATGAGTCGCACAGACAACTTATTGAGGAGGGCAAGACGATAACTGCAGCCGCAATAAAAATGAAATATTTAGGTGAAGAGGAAGATGGTAAAACCTTGGGCGACCTTATAAAGTATCACAATACCACAATGCATGCCTCTCTTAAAGCAGGAACGATGAAAAATTATTTCATCACGGAACGTTGTATCAAAAGATTTTTGAAAGATGAATACAACGTTGAGGATATTTTACTCAAAAAACTGGACTACCGCTTTATAGTCGATTTTGAACAGTATATACGAAAGTACAAACCCAAAACCCGAAAA
>DASWKU010000041.1:0-5216 GCA_036396455.1 Flavobacteriaceae bacterium | reverse complement strand
TTGGATAAATTGGATGGATTGAGCACTGAACTTGGTTTTGCCGAATATACCGAAGGCTCCAAATCCATGATTGATGTCTTCGCCATTACATTGGCACTCATGGTGGGAACCGCAGGATTGCCACACGTCATCGTGCGGTTTTTCACGGTCAAACGGGTAAGGGATGCCCGTAAATCGGCGGGGATAGCATTATTGCTCATCGTCATTTTATATACCACGGCTCCGGCAGTCGCCGTATTTGCAAGGACCAATTTGATCGAAACGGTTTCCAATAAACCTTATGCCCAAGTCCCACAATGGTTTAAGAAGTGGGAAACAACGGGTCTTATTGCTTATGATGATAAAAATGGAGATGGATTGATACAGTATAAGGCCGATAAAGAGCAAAATGAATTGGTTGTGGATAACGATATTATGGTATTGGCCAATCCCGAAATTGCCAAACTTCCCAATTGGGTCATCGCCTTGGTTGCAGCCGGTGGATTGGCAGCGGCTCTGTCAACGGCAGCTGGTCTGTTGTTGGTCATCTCGTCTTCAGTATCCCATGATTTGATCAAAAAAATGATGAAACCCAATATTTCAGAAAAAGGCGAATTGGTTGCTGCACGTTTATCCGCAATAGGAGCGGTTTGTGTCGCTGGATATTTTGGTATTAATCCACCGGGTTTTGTAGCCGCAGTGGTGGCTCTGGCCTTTGGTTTGGCTGCGGCCTCTTTTTTTCCGGCGATTATTTTGGGGATTTTTTATAAACGGATGAACAAGGAAGGTGCCGTGGCCGGTATGGTGGTTGGGATCACGACAATGCTTCTCTACATGATGAAATATAAATTGGGTTGGTTTGATGAGACCTTGCCCGATAAAAGTCATTGGTGGTTGGGAATTTCTCCCGAAGGTTTTGGCACCATTGCGATGTTGCTTAACTTTATAGTGTCCATTACCGTGATGAAGTTTACCAAAGCACCGCCTCAAGATGTACAGGACATCGTTGAGAACATTCGAATTCCCAGTGGTGCGGGAGAAGCTTCAAAGCATTGATTTTTAGTCTCAATCTTTGATGCTTTTTGGATGAATGAAAAACGATTATTTTAAATGCCAAATATTTTCTAATTTAGAAACCACAACATAAAATCCATGAGTAACTATCACATCAAACACCTTGAGGAATACTTTCAAGTCTACAGAAAATCGGTTAGGGATCCTGAAAGCTTTTGGGAAGAAATCGCCGAAGAACATTTTCTGTGGCGCAAAAAATGGGACAGGGTCTTAAGCTGGGACTTCACCAAACCCGAGGTCAAATGGTTCGAAGGTGCAAAACTCAACATTACTGAAAATTGCTTGGATCGGCATTTGGCAACTCGTGGTGATAAAACGGCCATTTTGTTTGAGCCAAATCATCCTAACGAACCGGCTCAACATATTACCTATAAGCAACTTTTTGAACGGGTCAATCAATGTGCCAATGTATTGAAGGACCATGGGATTAAAAAAGGGGATAGGGTGTGTATCTATTTACCAATGATTCCAGAATTGGCTTATGCCATTTTGGCCTGTGCCCGTATAGGGGCTATTCATTCTGTGGTATTTGCTGGATTTTCGGCAACAGCTTTGGCGACCCGAATTAATGATAGCGCATGTAAAATGGTCATGACCAGCGATGGTTCATACCGGGGTGATAAAACCATCAATTTAAAGGGCATTGTAGATGATGCCTTAGAGCGTTGTCCAACCGTAAAGGATGTATTGGTGGTAAAACGTATTGGTGGCGATACCCCAATGAAAGAAGGTCGTGATCAATGGCTTCAACCCTTATTCGATAAAGCTTCAACACATTGTACTGCTGAAATTATGGATGCAGAAGACCCCCTGTTTATTTTATATACTTCAGGCTCAACCGGAATGCCAAAAGGGATGGTGCACACCATAGCAGGCTACATGATTTATACGGCCTATACCTTTAAAAATGTATTTCAGTATCGGGAACAGGATGTGTATTGGTGTACCGCCGATATTGGATGGATCACGGGACACAGTTACATTATCTATGGCCCTTTGGCAAATGGCGCAACGTCTCTAATGTTTGAGGGCATACCGAGTTATCCAGATTTTGGTCGGTTTTGGGGAGTGGTTCAAAAGCATAGGGTCAACCAATTTTATACGGCACCAACGGCTATTCGGGCCTTGGCAAAACAGGGTACTGAACTACTTGAAAAATATGATCTGTCATCTCTAAAAGTATTGGGAACCGTTGGAGAGCCCATCAATGAAGAAGCTTGGCATTGGTATAACGATAATATAGGAAAACGTAAAAGCCCGATCATCGATTCGTGGTGGCAGACTGAAACGGGTGGCATTATGATTACACCAATACCCTTTGTCACACCAACCAAGCCAACTTATGCAACCTTGCCTTTTGTAGGTGTCCAACCTGCCATTATGGATGAGGATGGCAATGAGCTAAAGGGAAATCAAGTGGAAGGCCGTTTGTGCATTAAATTCCCTTGGCCAGGTATAGCGAGAACCATTTGGGGCAATCACCAGCGTTACAAGGACATCTATTTTTCAACATTTGACAATAAATATTTTACGGGAGATGGCGCTCTGCGTGACGAAGTGGGCTATTATCGTATTACAGGTAGAGTGGATGATGTCATCATTGTTTCGGGTCATAATTTGGGTACAGCACCTATTGAAGATGCCATCAATGAACATCCAGCGGTTGCAGAATCGGCCATTGTAGGATTTCCACATGACATTAAGGGCCATGCCTTATATGGATTTGTCATTTTGAAGGATGCAGGGGCATATCGTGATCACAACAATTTGCGTAAGGAGATCAACCAACTCATCACCGATCAAATAGGTCCGATTGCGAAGCTCGAAAAAATCCAGTTTACCGATGGGCTTCCCAAAACGCGTTCAGGTAAGATCATGCGTCGTATTTTACGTAAAATAGCCTGTAACGATACTTCAAACCTTGGGGACATTAGCACACTGCTCAATCCAGAAGTGGTTCAGGACATTATGGACCATGCGTTGTAATCGTAAAATGAAATGCTAAAGAAGATAAGCTTTGTAATTTTTGCCACACTTTGCGTGGGCATCGGACTTTATCCCCTAGTATATGCTTTAGTTGAAGGCACTTTTGGTTTGTTGCAATCAAAGTCTACAACACTATTGAGCAGTAATGTATGGAATACAGCCTTCTATACCCATATCTCGTTAGGGGGATTTGCGTTACTTATTGGTTGGGTTCAGTTTGTAAAACCTATCCGAATTAAATATGTTACCATTCATAAAACTATAGGAAAATGCTATGTCATAACCGTGTTGGGTAGTGGATTGGCCAGCCTTTACATTGCGTATTTTGCAACTGGTGGACTTATTCCGTCTCTTGGTTTTACGTGTTTGGGTCTCATCTGGCTCTATACGACGATCAAAGCTTATGTCGCAATTAGGAACAGAAAAATTCAACAACATCAAATGTTCATGATCTTTAGTTATGCCGCCTGTTTTGCCGCAGTTACCCTACGTATTTGGCTGCCCTTGTTATCCAGTTTGTTTGGTGAATTTTTGATAGCTTACAAAATTGTGGCATGGCTGTGTTGGGTACCCAATATGATTGTGGCGTTTATGATTACCCGAAGATTAAATCTTTTATAGCCGGTAATTGGATTAACTACACTATGGTTTACTATCGTATCAAAAATGTTAAATCAATGTTAATTTTCATAAAGCATATTAAACGAAGCAACTGAAAGTAGGTCATATCAAATATAGATTTGTAGATTTATAGTTCAAATTAATTAATGATTCATTAACCATTAAATTCATAATACCATGAAAAAATTACTTTTTGTTTTGTTTTTTGTTGCTTGTTTAACGGCTTCAGCACAGTCCACTTGGAAAGTCGATGCAGCACATTCCAATATTAACTTTACCGTTACGCACCTTTTGATTTCTGAAGTGACAGGGAATTTCGGCACTTTTGAAATTGAGGCCATGGCCGACGATGCCTTTAGCAATCCAACATTCAATGTGACCATTGAAAGTGCAAGCATCGATACCGGCAATGAGCGTCGTGACGGTGATTTAAGAAGTGAAGGCTGGTTTGGTGCGGAGGCGTATCCAAAAATTGAGTTTAAAAGTACAGCGGTTGAAAAAACAGGAGACAAAACCTTTAAGTTGACAGGTGACTTTACTATGCACGGTGTTACAAAATCCATTGAATTGAATGGTAAACTCAATGGGATCATAACCGATAGACGAAGCGAAAAACTTAAAGCTGGATTGAAATTTACAACGACTTTAAAACGGTCCGATTTTGGTGTTGGGGGCAGTATGGCTCCAGTAAGTGATGACGTGGAGATCAATATCAATCTTGAAATGGCACAACAATAAGCCTATAAGACATTCCAACATCTAGGACAAAATTAATAATGGACACCTTTGCCTTTTAAAGTAAAGGTGTTTTTAATTTTTATCGCCAAAAGAATCCCTATTTTTACAGTCCCTAAAAACAAAATCTTTCCAATAATGAAGGACTACAAATCCAAGCCCAAATCGAAAGATAAACCAAAAGTGTCCATGGCCATGGCCTTTAAGACCATTATTTGGCCTAGGCGAAACCTGGTTTTTATAGGTTTGTTTCTCATAGTTATTAAAAGTTTGTCTGGATTAATTTTGCCTTGGCAAAGTAAAGTCCTGTTGGATGAGGTGGTGCCCAACAAGGACCTCCATCAACTCTATAATTTGATTGGCTTGGTGTTGGGCGCTATTTTGGTCCAGGCAGTGACCTCGTTTTTGCTCACCCGTATATTAAGCGTTCAAGCACAATATCTCATCAGTGAATTACGGGCACAGGTCCAGAAAAAAGTATTGTCTTTGCCCATTAGTTTTTTTGACAATACGAAATCGGGTGCGTTAGTGTCCCGAATCATGACCGATGTAGAAGGTGTTCGGAACCTTATTGGTACAGGTTTGGTGCAAATGGTGGGTGGCACGGTTACCGCTGTCATTTCGTTGGTGCTGCTCATTCGTATCAGCCCCTCCATGACGGTGTTTGTTTTGGTGCCCATCACGGTGTTTGGGTATATTGCCCTTAAGGCGTTTGGCTATATCCGCCCAATTTTTAGAACTCGTGGTAAAATTAATGCCGAAGTTACAGGACGATTGACGGAATCCTTGGCCGGTGTTCGTGTGATCAAAGCTTTCAATGC
>DASWKU010000040.1:0-2758 GCA_036396455.1 Flavobacteriaceae bacterium | reverse complement strand
AACGCCTTTAATAGATTTTTCAGGTTCATCGGAAGCATTCTTAACGGGTTGTTTCTTGCCTTCGTGTGGATTGTGTTTTTTATTAAAAGACACATTCTTAAAATTATGATCGCCACAATACTTGGTTTTGGTTTTGGGTATTTGGAAGGGAAAATATCAGGGCCTATTTATCAATCATCCATTATAGTCAAACAGAATTACAATACTGGAAAAAACTTGTACGATTTAATGGATTATTATAATCAGTTGATTAAGGATAGGGACACTTTAATACTAAAATCAGCACTTAATATTTCGGAACGGGAAGCAGCATCAATAAAGGCGATTGATGTTAAACCCACAGTGACAGAAACCCAAATGATTAAAAATTATGATAATTATATTAAAGGGCTTGATTCGACTTTGGCGGCCACAATAGATTATAAAACATATTATAAAAACATTAATTTATGGGAATTCAGTGAACAACAGATCACCATTAATGCCGATGAAAAAATAAATCTTAATCCTGTAATTGATAGAGTCGTTGAGAACATTAATAATTCCAACTATTTTAAAAGAGAAAACGAGAAAGATATCAATCAGTTAAACAACAGGGAGGCGGCTCTAAGACAAGTTTTGGTTAAGGCAGATTCCTTGCAAAACATGTATAAGCGTGTTCTTGAAATGCCTTTAGATAAAACTTCAGGCACCCAAACAAACATTACCATTGAAGGGTCAGATCAAATTGATAAAACTAAAGAATTTGAACTTTACAAAAGCGAAATAGAAATCAGAAGGGAACTGGTACAAATTGAAAGAGAAAAAGAGGACAAAGAACAAATTTTAGAGATCATTTCCAATAAGCAAGAAATATCTATTGTGAACAATAAGATAGAGATTTTTAACATGTCCATTGGCCAAAAACTGTTTTATGCAATGGCATTCGCTTTAGTTGCTTTTGTTATGTTGTTGTTTTTGAACTTTATTAAATTTTTAGAACGTTATAGAGAGAAAATATAACCATGACCATTTTAATTACAGGAGGCGCAGGGTTTATAGGGTCAAATTTTGTAACCTATTTTCTAGGGAAACACCCAAAAATTAATATTGTAAATTTGGACAAGCTCACTTATGCAGGTGAGCTTTCTAATTTGGACGAAGTACAAGGCTCTAAGAATTACACTTTTGTTCAGGGCGATATTTGTGATCGAATATTGGTTGAAAAACTATTTAGTGAACACCAGTTTAGTGGTGTTGTCCATTTTGCCGCCGAATCCCATGTTGATAATTCAATTGCTTCTCCAGATACGTTTATACAGACCAATGTATTTGGAACATTTACCCTTTTGGATGTTGCCAAAACTTTTTGGATGGACTCCTCCCACAAACCCAAGCTTGGATGTGAAGGGAATAGATTTTTGCACATTTCAACAGATGAAGTATATGGCTCCTTGGGGAAAAATGGATTGTTTGCTGAAAAAACACCTTATGCTCCAAATAGCCCTTATAGCGCATCAAAGGCATCGTCAGACTTTTTGGTCAGAAGTTATTTCCACACCTACGGGATGAATGTTGTCACAACCAATTGTTCCAACAATTATGGGCCAAAGCAACATGACGAAAAATTAATACCGACCATTATAAGAAAAGCTATAAAAGGTGAACAAATTCCTATTTACGGGAACGGTCAAAATGTAAGGGATTGGCTTTATGTGTTAGACCATTGCAAAGGATTGGATTTAGTATTTCAACACGGAAAAGCAGGCGAAACCTATAATATTGGAGGGAATAACGAACGCAATAATCTCTATATTGCAAATACCATTTGTGGGATTTTGGATGAGGTTAGCCCTCAAAAAGAATCTTATAAAAATCAAATCACATTTGTTGAAGACCGACCAGGACACGATTTTAGATATGCCATAGACGCTTCTAAAATAATAGCGCAGGTGGGATGGAAAGCCAATGAGAATTTTGAATCAGGAATAAAAAAAACTGTAAATTGGTATCTTAATAAATACAATCGGTAATGAAAGGTATTATACTGGCAGGTGGTTCAGGAACACGATTGCATCCTTTAACGAAAGTGATGTGCAAACAGCTTATGCCGGTGTACGACAAACCCATGATCTATTACCCATTGACAACATTGATGTCTGCCGGTATAAATGAAATCTTAATTATTTCGACCTCAAAAGACACGCCAAGCTTTAAGGAACTTTTGGGAGACGGTCTGGAGTATGGCTGCACCTTTAAATATGCTGTACAGGAGCAACCTAATGGTTTGGCTGAAGCTTTTATTATTGGGGAAAAATTTATAGGAAAAGATAAAGTGGCGCTCATTTTAGGGGATAATATTTTTTACGGTTCAGGATTGGACCATATATTGAAATCAACAAATGACCCCGATGGCGGTGTTATTTTTGCATATCATGTTCAAGACCCGCAGCGTTATGGGGTTGTTGAATTTGATAGTGACAACAAAGCAATTTCAATTGAGGAAAAACCAAAAAAGCCAAAATCCAATTATGCGGTTCCGGGGATATATTTTTATGATAATACCGTTATAGAAATAGCCAAAAAAATTAAACCCAGTCCAAGAGGTGAACTAGAGATTACCGATGTCAACAAAACTTATTTAAAGCAAAACAAGCTTCATGTTCAAATATTGGACAAAGGCACAGCTTGGTTGGATACGGGCACGTTTCAGTCTTTAATGCAGGCTTCCCAGTTTGTTGAAGTCATAGAAGAACGGCAGGGGCTTAAAATTGGATGT
>DASWKU010000039.1:0-1579 GCA_036396455.1 Flavobacteriaceae bacterium | reverse complement strand
TCTTATGGCAGCAGCTTTTATACACTGCCTTGATTCCAAATTAAAACTTGTTTTTTTAAGTTTGGAAATAACTTCATTTAAATTTTCATAATTACCAGCTTTAGCTACCCATCCCAATTTGTTTTGTTCCACAATGTTTTCGCCCTCACCCCCTCCAAAATAGATCATAGGAAGTCCTAAACGTGCATATTCAAAGATTTTTGATGGAACTGAACCATAAATTCTATTCAGCAGAGGAATGATTGCAACATCATAGTTTGAAAGTTTTTTAAGCAACGATTTTCGGTCAACCTCGCCGTGATAAACGATTGGTAATTCTGGGTGTTTTGAGATAAACTCTTCAATTTGTTCTTTTTCTGCGCCAGTGCCATAAATATGAAACTCGATTGTGGAATAATCCAATTTTTGAATGAGCCTATAAATACCTTGGGCTACTCCAAGTAAGCCTGCATAGACCATTTTAATCTTCCCTTCTGGTGGACTATAACTGCTCGTTGTACTAGGCGCAAAATCTGGATAATTGCGATACAAAAAAGTATCTTTTAGAGGGAATATTGATGTTACATGGGCCAAGATTTCTTCACTTTGGCCCATTATCAAATCAGCCCTTCTGTAATTAAAACGTTCAATATGTTCCAGAAGTTTATAGCTAAAATTTCTTTTGAACACTCCCAATTCCAAACCTGCGATAGGCCATAAATCACTAACATTTAATATTAATTTTCTTTTTTTGGAACGTAAGAAAAACATTGCTGTAAACGCAACCAACAATGGCGGCGATTGTATGATAACTATTTTTGGGATTTTGCTCCACAGAAAAAACCAAACCAAACTTAAACTGTAGGAAACCATAGCCATTAAGCGCAAAATCTTGTTTTTGGAATTGCTGGCATAAATCCATAATCTATGAACCGTTAGATTGTTTTCAATGGAAGTCTGTTTGAATTTGCCTTTATAGCCTTCAAACACTTTACCAGTTGGGTAATTGGGTAAAGGAGTAATGATTTCCACTTTAAAATCATGTTTTTGCAAACCTTCAGCCAATTGAAAAATCCTATGTGATGCTGCTCCTATTTCTGGAGGAAAATAACTGGTTATGATCAGAATATCCTTCACAATAATTGATGAATTTCAATTAAATGATTAACAATGCGTTTGGCAGCTTCTCCATCCCAAAGTTCCGGAATTTGTCCTTGTTTCCAATTCCCGGATAATAATACATTAAAAGCTTTGGTCAGTTTTGCAGCATCATGCCCCACTAAAACATTGGTTCCGATTTCACAGGTTTCGGGACGCTCGGTATTTTCACGTAAAGTTATACAGGGAATATTCATAACTGTGGTTTCTTCTGTAATTCCCCCAGAATCTGTCAAAACTGCAAGGGCATATTTCACCAAATAATTAAATTCTAAATAACCTAAAGGGTTTACATAATGAAGGTTTTCAAAATTCAAATCTAAACCTTCCAGAATCTTTTTTGTCCTGGGATGCACCGGAAATAGGATTGAATAATCTTTGCCCAATGTCGCAATTTGAGTGACCAGCTTTGTTAACAAATGTTCCTCATCCACATTACTGG
>DASWKU010000038.1:0-3069 GCA_036396455.1 Flavobacteriaceae bacterium | reverse complement strand
TTCGATTGCGGCAATGGTTTCAGCTTTGCTGACCTTAACGATGGCTTGTGCAGAAGCCATGCGAAGGGTATTGGATTTGTTTGTGATATCGACCATGTTGTCTTTGTTTAACTGTTGAAACGTTTAATCGCTTAATTGTTTAATCGTTTAATTGTTTAATTGTTTAATCGTTTATTTGTTTAATCGATTTTTACTTTTCAACGATTAAACGTATAAACGGATAAACCAACTTTAAGTATTAACTTTCCATTGATGTGAGCTATCTTCAAAAATTTCCTTTCCAAAAACAGGAACTTTTGCCTTTATTTCTTCAACCACATATTCCAAAGCTTTAAAGACTTCTTTCCTTCTTGGCGAAGACACAAATACAAAGAGACAGATTTCGCCTGCATTAACGATCCCCAAACTGTGGTAAATGTGCATACAGGTTAAATTAAACTTCTCAAAGGTTGCCTCTCTGATCTCATGGAATTTAACATTGGCCATTTCCAAATGGGCCGTGTATTCAATGGCTGAAATTATTTTGCCATTGATGTCATCGGCACGTACCTGGCCCAAAAAAATATTATGGGCACCAATGGATGTTTTGGTTTGGTGTTTGGCTATGGACTGTCCGATAAATTCGGAAGAAATTGAACCTTCTATAAATACGTTTCTTGCTTTCGTTTCACCCATGATATTTTCATTTTAAGACCTTATTAATTTCGTTTATGCCTCCCTTAAGACTAAAACAATTGGATATATTGTGTTTTGCCAAAAGTTCAACGGCGTGTTTACTTCGCATTCCTGATTGACAAAAAAGCACAACTGTTTTATTTGAATCGATTTGATCGAGATTTTGTTCAAGACTTCCTAAGGGAATTTGAATGCAATTTTTTAATTCAAGTTGCGGATGTTCGTGTAGTTCCCTAACATCAATGTACTGAATGTTTTCAATTTTCAAAACGTCTTCAAAAGACTTTTCAGGGATTTGCCCACTACAAGAAATTTCATCATGGCGCTCATGAAAACCTTCTCTTTTCGCTAAAACATATTCAATTTCTGAATCAGATTTGATGATCCTTAATGTAGAAATTTGAGTTGTTTTTGAATTGTAACACAACAATTTTCCTGATAATACATCCTTAAACCCCAAAATCATTTTGATGACTTCGTTGGCCATCATGGTTCCAATAATCCCGGGCAATACGCCAAGTACACCAACTTCGGAGCAGTTGGTCACTGAACCCAATCTTGGAGGATTGGGGAATAAGCACCTGTAACTTGGTCCATCATTATAATTAAATACCGAAACCTGTCCTTCAAACTTAAAAATAGCACCATAAACAATAGGTTTGTCGCACAAAATTGCCGCATCATTGATGAGGTAGCGCGTGGCAAAATTATCGGTCCCATCCACAATAATATTGTATGGTTTAAACAAATCTATAGCATTTTTTGAAGTCAGTTTTTCAGGATAGGCTTTGATGACAATGGTTGGATTTAAATCTTCGAGCCGTTTTTTTGCAGCCAAAGCTTTATTCTTGCCTAGGGAAGAAGTACCAAATAGAATTTGACGCTGTAAATTTGATTCTTCGACTTCGTCAAAATCGATGATACCAAGCGTTCCAATTCCGGCAGCCGTTAGGTATTGCAATACCGGACAGCCCAAACCGCCAGCTCCTACAACCAATACTTTAGCATGTAATAGTTTGTCCTGACCTTGTGGCCCGACTTCCGATAATATAATATGTCTGTTATACCTGCTCATAAATTATCCTCCAGAAAAGGGTGGCAACAAAGCAATATCATGATTTGAAATGAGTGCTTTTTTTGAAACGATTTCATTGTTTTGGGCCACTTGAAAGTCTTTGGTTTTCAGTTCGGGATATTTGTTAAATAGCATATCAAGTAATTCACCAACTGACGCTTTTGAAAAGGTCAAGTGTTCCATTTCACAATTGGTGACTTCTGCGAGCAATCCAAAATATTTAATATGCAACTCCATTTTCCATTGATTTAAATTGTTCCATTGTGTTTATATTTTTAACATACTTTTCTAAACTCGTATCCAATAGTATTGTTTTAGTTGTGAACCCTTCGACAGCCACCTGTAATCGCCGTTCGCCATTTTGTAACAGTTCCAAACATTGGTGCAGGCAATGTTTTTTATAAATGGCAATCAACGGTAGGGTGCTGTCCTTACTTTTTAGTTGAATGACCTCGGATACGTCATCAATTCCCTCAAGCAATATATTTAAAACCTTGCTGTTAAGCAAAGGAACATCACAGCTCAGAACCAAATTGTATTCGGTTTCAGAATGACATAATCCCGTATATAATCCGGCCAATGGTCCTGAATTTCCAATAATATCTTCAACCCTTCTATGTCCAAATGTATCGTAATCACTGTTGTTGCTGACAATGATTATGTCATTTACAAGTGGCTTCAAAACTTTAATGATGCGTTCCGCAAAGGTGCTTCCTTGGAACTTTAAAAAGCCTTTATCGCTCCCCATTCTGGAACTTTTTCCGCCTGCCAATAGGATTCCCGTTATGTTGTCTCGTTCAATCATTTAAGTAAACATTAATTTTACAGAAGCAATACTTAATACAAAGGCCAATAGGTATCGTAAACGTTGGTTGTTGAATTTATTGCTGCCATAATAGCTTCCAAAAAAACCACCAATCAAAGCAATAACCACCAATATTGCGGTTTCATAGGATAAGGTCACACCTGTTGTAAGTTGTCCCACCAAACCCGATGCCGAATTGACCCAAATAAACAATGCCGATACTGCTGCGGCCTCTTTCATTTTTCCCCAATGCAGAAGGAGAATGATCGGTGTTAAAATAATACCTCCTCCAATACCGATAAGTCCTGAAAAAAAACCTATTAAGCCTCCAATAACCAATCCTTGCCAAAGTTTGAGGTCTTTTATTTCCGAATTTTCTTTTCCAAAGACATTTAACATCTTAAGTATGGCGAAAATTAGAAGAATAGCTAAAATCCTTTTATAAATGTGGGCATCGATTTCTATCATTCCACCCAAAAAAGCCAATGGGATCGAAGCAATTGCAAAAGGAATG
>DASWKU010000037.1:0-2784 GCA_036396455.1 Flavobacteriaceae bacterium | reverse complement strand
TTTGTAACCAAAACAAGGGTTATGGTTACATTATCTGAAGAAAATTATTTAAAGGCCATTTATCATTTGGGGAAGCGAGGTAGTGAAGCCGTAAGTACCAACGCCATAGCTGAACAAATGGATACCAAAGCATCTTCGGTTACTGATATGATCAAAAAATTGGCCGATAAGGATCTCGCCAATTATGTAAAATATCAAGGCGTGAGTTTGACCAAGAAAGGGCAATTGACCGCCGTTTCGGTAGTCAGGAAACACCGTCTTTGGGAAGTGTTTCTGGTTGATAAGCTCAATTTTTCATGGGATGAGGTGCATGAAATTGCGGAACAATTGGAGCATATCAAATCTGAAAAACTTATAGATGAATTGGATGCCTATCTTGAATTTCCCACGCACGATCCGCACGGTGATCCCATTCCAGATAAAAACGGAAAATACACCACGATAAATAGCAAGAACATTCTGGAAATCAAAATGGGCGGTCAAGGGATTTTAACCAGTGTCAAAGATTCTTCGGATGTATTTTTAAAGTATTTGAACAAAAATAATCTGGCTTTGGGAGATCATATTAAAATAATCGAGTTTGAACCTTTTGATGACTCAGTTACCATCGAAACCAATTCCAAAAAGATGAACATTTCAAAACATGTTGCCGAAAACCTGTATCTAAATGTAACACATGAGTAATTACAATCCAATATATGCGCTTTTGATATTTTTTGTAGTAGCCATTCTATTATACTTACTATTTAGGCCTGCAAAAGGATGGTTTTGGTTAATTAGAAAAACCTATAAAAGCACTGAAAAAATTATAATAGAGGACATATTAAAGCAATTATACCATTTTGAAAATTCGGGCAACAAGGTGGATACCAGGACCTTGGTTCGGGTTTTAAATTTTAACAATAAAAGTATCGTTGAAGCCATCAAAAAAATGTCCATCAACAATTTGGTGTACTTTGATTCTGATGCTTTAAAACTTACTGAACAAGGGAAGGAATATGCGCTTCGAATAGTTAGAGTACACCGACTTTGGGAACGCTATTTGGCCGATAAAACAGGGTATCATAAAAACGAGTGGCACGATAGGGCTGAACTTATGGAACATAAATTGAACCATGATGAAACCAATCAACTTGCGGACCAACTTGGTAATCCCAAATACGACCCACATGGAGATCCAATACCAACAAAAACAGGCAAGGTTGCCGAAATTAAAGGTGTTGAATTGCCTTTATTGCCTATAGGTTCCATAGCCAGAATTACCCACATAGAAGATGAGCCGGAAGTGATTTACAAACAAATATTGGCAGAGAATATTCATATAGGTTCACTGATAAAGGTGGCTGAAAACAATAACACACGTATCGTATTTCAGTCAGAAGGCGAAGAATTCAAATTGGCTCCCATTGTTGCTTCAAACCTGACCGTTTCACCAATTGAAAAACAGGTCGTCTATGAAGAAAACCTGGCCAGATTATCAGGGTTAAAAGAACATGAAACGGCAGAAATCATTGGCATATCAAGAGAAAGTAGAGGCGAAAGCAGACGCCGTTTATTGGATTTGGGTTTTGTAAAGGGTTCAAAAATCAAAATCGATTTATTAAATCCACTTGGAGAGCCCAATGCCTATTTAATAAAAGGCACGAGCATAGCATTACGAAAAGACCAAGCCTCGAAAATTCTAATAAAAAAATTGAAGAATGGAAACTAAAGCAATACATAGTGTTTGCGAAACCTGTTCGCATTATAACGCTGAAGGACTAAAAAAATTGGGGATCAATACCGATAATTTTGACTTTATTGTGGCTTTGGCTGGGAATCCAAATACAGGGAAAAGTACTGTTTTTAACGCACTTACCGGTTTGCGACAACATACGGGAAATTGGCCGGGTAAAACTGTTACAAGAGCTGAAGGGGGCTTTGAATATAGCAAACAAAAATATAAGCTTATTGATTTACCTGGCACCTATTCCCTACTATCGATGTCGACAGATGAACAGGTTGCAAGGGATTTTATACTCTTTGGAAAACCTGATGTTATGGTAATCATTGCAGATGCCAATAGATTGGAACGCAATTTAAATCTTGTCCTTCAAGTCCTTGAAATTACAGACAAGGCAGTATTATGTCTTAACCTCATCGATGAAGCCAAACGCAATAATATTGTTATAGACACAAGAGCTTTGGCCAGGGATTTAGGAATACCTGTTGTGGCCACCAGTGCAAGATACAAAGAAGGAATACCGGAACTCATTCAAACTATTAATGAAATTGCAAATGGTACTATCGTCTGTAAACCCCACCGTATAAAAAATGTGCCCAGTAACATAGAAAAAGCAGTAAAAACACTAAGTGCTGAAATAGAAAAGGAATTTCAGGGAATTGCAAATAGTAGATGGATAGCCTTCCGACTTTTGGAAGGTGACACACAAATAATTGAAGCCTTAAAAACAGGAGAATTGGTGTAGTTATGAACAAAAAGAATATCGATAATATTATTGAACTATCAAATGAATTGCGTTGGCAAATAGGCGATGATTTTCATGATAGTTTAACCGAAAGCATTTATGCAGATGCCGCACATATTGTTACAGATTGTGTTCAAGTTGAACAGGGCAAAAGACGATTCCGATTGGACACAAAAATTGATAAAATCGTAACCAGCAAAACCTTGGGATTTCCAATCATGTTTCTACTTTTGGGTTTCATATTATGGTTAACAATTATTGGGGCAAATTACCCTTCGTCCATGCTGGCCAATCTTTTGTTGGATACTGTTCATCC
>DASWKU010000036.1:0-18029 GCA_036396455.1 Flavobacteriaceae bacterium | reverse complement strand
AGAAATGGATTTGAAAAAGTAGCCACAATAAAAAATGAGGATTTGCTCGAAGAAAGTATCTACGCTTTTAAGCCTTAAAGGGAGTTCTAAAAATTGAAAAAATAAATTTTCACGCAAAGACGCTAAGATACAAATAATTGATTATCAACACTTATTTTTTTGCGACTTGGCGACTTAGAGTGAAACAGTAATTTTTGGAACCGCCCTAACTATTCTTTGGTGAATTCAATTTTATCTCCTTTTTCCAAATTCCATGCTGTTGAAAGTCCGGCATTGATTTCCAATACATATTTGGCAGGCCCTTCTGAAGGCAAGGAAGTTTCATCAAAGGGTTTGGCATTTTTTTGGATGTTCAGAATAGTTTTGTTTTCATCGATATAAATGATATCCAAAGGTATTTCGGTATTTCGCATATAGAAGGATCGATACTGCGAATCCGGAAAAATAAACAGCATGCCTTGAAACTCATCCATATTTTTACGGTACATCAATCCTGTTTCGGTTTGGTAATCATCATCAGCAATTTCGATGCTTAACTGCTTAATTATGGAATCATTTGAAGCTTTTAACAGTAAAAGTTCGCCTTCTTTCTTAAAGTTAATTTCAACTGGAGTGACCTTGGATTGCTTTTTGTCTTCCTTGCAAGAATAAGCGAGTCCGCTCAATAACGCCAAAAGAATTACTGCTTTTAAATGTTTCAAGAACATTAAGCCAATTTTGTTTTTGGTTTGTAAACAAACATAAAGTATAGCCCAATCAAGATGAATGGGATGCTCAATATTTGACCGGTATTCAACCCGAACCAAGAAATATATTCATCACCCTGAGGCTCCTTTACAAACTCTACAAAAAAACGTATCGTCCAAAGCAAGACCAAAAACAATCCAAATAGAAAACCCTGTTGTACCCCTTTTTTGGTTTTCCAATAAAAATACAAAAGGATAAAGAACACAAAAACATAACTTAACGATTCATAAAGTTGGGCAGGATGTCTCGGAAAATCTTCCCCCAACTGTTTGAAGACAACCCCATAATCAGACCCTGTAGGTTTGCCAATAATTTCAGAATTTATAAAATTGCCGATTCTTATGAACACAGCTCCCATTGCTACGGGCAGCACCACACGGTCCAAAATCCAAAGCACGGTTTTGTGCAACACTTTTTTGTTGTACAGGTACATGGAAATGATCATGGCGATAGCGGCACCATGGCTTGCCAATCCTTGGAATCCTGTAAAATGGATACCATTCTTAAAACTGAAGGGAAGAAAGATGCTGAAAAAATCTTCGGTTATGAGTTCGGACTGATAAAAAATGACATGGCCCAAACGTGCCCCAAGCATAATTCCAATGACAGCATACATGAATAATGAATCCAACGACTCGTTACTTTGGTTTTCACGCTTATAGATGCGTTTCATAATATAAAACCCTAGAATAAATGCAACAATCCACATCATACTATAATAGTGCAAAGTGAAAAGTCCAAAAACATCAATTCCTTTTGAAGGGTTCCATACAAATTTCAAGAAGTGCATAGGTTTAGTTTTGTGCTGTAAATATACTATTTTGAAAAAGACAAATTGGTATAGAAATGTTAATTAATCTTTTTTATCAGGGACAGGGTCATAACCCGAACCTCCCCAAGGATGACAATTTAGAATACGTTTTAAAACCAATGTTCCACCTTTAAAAAGCCCATGCTTTTCCAAAGCTTCCTTGGCATAATGGGAACAAGTAGGCTGAAATCTGCAGGTTGCGGGTGTTAAAGGGGAAATTAAAGTTTGATAGACTTTTATGAACAATAGAAAGGGATAGATCAGGATTTTTTTCATGGCTAGTTGGTCGTAAAGGTAGTCCCTTCCTTCCCATCCTGTAACTGAATGCCAACTTGCGCGAGTTCATCACGAATTTTATCGGACATCGCAAAATCCTTATTGGCTCTTGCCTGTTGCCGTAACCGAATCAAAAGCTCAACAGCTCCTGAAAGTCTTTCGGTGTTGGTTTCAGATTTTGTAACATTGACCAATCCCAAAACATCAAAAACAAACGCATTGATTGTGGTTTTAAATGTTTCCAAATCTTCTTCGGTCAAGGTCTCGTTGCCCTCCTTGATTTGATTGATATATTTTACCCCTTCAAAGAGATTGGCAATTAAAATAGGTGAATTGAAGTCATCATTCATGGCATCATAACAATTTTGCTTCCATCCAGCGATATTTAATGAAGACACTTCCGCAGATTTTAGATCCTCCAGAACATTGATGGCATCCATCAATCTATAAAATCCCTTTTCACTTGCCAACATACCGTTATTTGTAAAATCAAGAATACTTCTGTAATGTGCCTGAAGCATAAAAAATCGTGCGACACTTGGTGCGTAGGCTTTGGTAAGATGTGGATTTTCCCCGGAAAATATTTCGTTCGGCAAAATATAGTTACCAGTGGACTTGGCCATTTTTTTACCATTCATGATCAGCATATTGGCATGCATCCAATAATTTACTGGAGCTTGGTCATTGCTAGCCTCGCTTTGGGCAATCTCACATTCGTGATGTGGAAATTTTAAATCCATTCCACCTCCGTGGACATCAAAATGTTCGCCTAAATATTTGGTGCTCATAGCGGTACATTCCAAATGCCAACCCGGGAAGCCATCACTCCATGGCGAAGGCCAACGCATGATGTGCTGTGGTTCGGCTTTTTTCCAAAGGGCAAAATCCTGTGGGTTTTTCTTATCACTCTGACCATCAAGTTCACGGGTATTGTGGATTAAGTCCTCCACATTTCGCTTGCTTAAAATACCATATTGTTTGGTTTCGTTGTATTTTAAAACATCAAAATAGACTGAGCCATCGACCTCATAAGCAAAGCCTTTTTCCAAAATGGTTTTAATGATTTCAATCTGTTCAATAATATGCCCTGTAGCGGTAGGCTCAATACTTGGAGGCAAAAAATTGAATTTGTTCAAAATGTTATGAAAGTCCACAGTGTAGCGCTGCACCACTTCCATAGGTTCAATTTGTTCCAATCGTGCTTTTTTGGCAATACGGTCTTCGCCGGCGTCGGCATCGTTTTCCAAGTGGCCCGCATCTGTAATGTTTCTGACAAAACGCACTTTATAGCCCAAGTGTTTCAAATAACGAAACACCATGTCAAAGGACATAAACGTTCTTACATTGCCCAAATGCACATTGCTGTAAACTGTAGGCCCGCAAACGTACATCCCAACATGACCTTCGTTTATGGGCTTGAACAGTTCCTTTTCTCCACTTAATGTATTATAAACTTTGATTTTTTGCTTTTGGAATAATGGCATTGATTTACTGTGTTTTAAACTAAAACGTGGTGTCTAAATTAATATAATCCAGGAATTCCCTACGCGTTTCTTTTTCTTTAAATTTTCCACCAAATTCTGAAGTTACCGTACTGCAATCTATATCTCGTATTCCTCTTGAATTGACACATAAGTGTTTGGCATCGATGACACAAGCAACATCCTGAGTGTTCAAAACGTTTTGAAGTTCTTTCACAATTTGAATGGTCAAGCGTTCCTGAACTTGGGGACGCTTAGCGAAATAGTCAACAATTCTGTTCATTTTTGAAAGTCCGACCACGGTGCCATTGGAAATATAAGCCACATGTGCCTTTCCTACAATGGGAAGTAAATGGTGTTCGCAGGTGGAATAGACATTGATGTTTTTTTCAACCAACATTTCTCCATATTTATATTTATTTTGAAAGGTTGATGCATTTGGTTTTTTATCGGGATTTAAGCCCCCAAAAATCTCCTTTACAAACATTTTGGCCACTCTCAATGGCGTTCCATTTAAACTGTCATCAGAAAGGTCCAACCCTAAGGTTTCCATGATATGACGGACATCATCTTTTATAATGTCAATTTTTTCATCACTTGTAAGCTCAAAGGCATCAAGACGCAATGGTGTTTCAGACGAAGTGCCAATGTGGTCATCCCCTAAGGCTTCCAAATCTTCTATATTTCTTTCTATATTCATGTTTACTTTCACAGTTCCCAATCACTAATGGGAAAAATCTTATTAATTAATTGTCAAATATGTAGTTTATTAAACAGATTGCAAAGATAAGCAATTAAAAAAATCATACGCTAAATATTAATTTAAAACGTTATGTACACAATGTCGTAGTTCAATGAGATTATTAACAGTATGTTTATTTAAATTTTATTAAATTTCACGACCTAAAATCAATTTCAAATGCTATGAAGGTTGAATTATAGTGGTTGGCTGATTTTTTGTTTGTATAGTTTCAATAATTAAGTGTTCTCAATCATAATCTTATTTGACCCAAAAATTACCTATATGAATAAAGCACTACTTATATTTTTTTTAATGTTCTGTTGTTTTGGAATCGCCCAGAATGTAATCATGCAGGACGGGCTGGTTTATGGTTGTTCCGGGACATTTTATGATTCAGGTGGCCCAACAGAGGATTATGGCAATAATGAAAATTTAGAAATCACATTATGTCCAGACACTCCAGGACAACAGCTACAGCTCGTCTTTACAGATTTTAATACACAATCGGGGACAGATGTTATGACGGTTTTTGATGGTGATGATAGTACTTCCCTCGTCATTGGTTATTATTATGGACCCAATATCCCTGGAACCGTTCGGGCAACGCCATCAAACGCTACTGGATGTTTGACCATTCAATTTGAATCTGATGCTTCTGTTCCATCTACAGGTTGGGTGGCCAATATCCAATGCTTTGAGCCTTGCCAAACCATTACTGCTCAGCTAGATTCTGCTATTCCGGCACCCAATGTGGATGGTTATATTAGGGTTTGCCCTAACGAAGACATCACTTTAATGGGGAGCGGTGTTTTTTCTGATGATGGCACAGGAGCAACCTATGAATGGGATTTGGGAGATGGTAGAATCATGCCCGGACAAAATGCAACATTTTCTTATCCCAATCCGGGAGTTTATATCGCCAATTTAAATATCAGGGATACGAATACGGCCGTCTTTGCATCGGGTTGCCCGAACACAAATTTAATCAACCAAGTGATACAGGTAGGCAATGAACCAGATTTTACTGGAACTCAACCGGCCGAAACCTCCGTTTGTTTTGGAGATTCCACTACCATCGAAGGTGTAGTGACTCCAGTTGAATTTATTGAAGATTGTACACCTCCAGTAAGTGGTGCCAACTTTTTGCCAGACGGTACTGGTGTATCCTATGAGACAACCCTTTCTGTGGAATGTTTTGGATCATCACAAATACTGACCGATATCAACCAATTGTTGAGCATTTGCCTAAATATGGAGCATTCCTTTCTTGGGGATTTAACTATTGAAATTATTTCACCCAACGGGCAATCGGTTGTGATGCAGGATCCTTCTGTTATAACTGTGGCACCATCTGCAAATTTAGGAACACCGTGGGCCGCAGGAGCTCTTGATTCACAAAGCAATAACACAACACCAGGAATTGGTGGTCAATATTGTTTTGTCCCCGGAAATGCCTATCCAACTTTAGAGGATGGCGTTATAACAGGAGGTGTTTTTACTTTTGGTAATGGGCCTAGCACCTATATTGACTCGTACGTCCCAAATGGAAATTATAGTTCTATTAATCCATTGTCAGGATTAGTGGGCTCACCATTAAACGGGATATGGACCATAAGAATTACGGATAATTTTCAAGAAGACAATGGCTATATTTTTTCATGGGAACTTAATTTTGACCCAAGTATTCAACCTCCTGATTACTCATTTACACCTACCATCAATTCAGAATCTTGGGATGCTGATCCATCCATAACAAATATTACAGGAAATACCATTACTGTTCAACCAGCAACTTCGGGAACCCATTGTTATACCTATAGAGTTGTGGATGATTTTGGTTGCGAATATACGGAACAGGTATGTATAGATGTTTTACCAGAAGTTGTAACTGCAACTCCCAACACTTTGTTTGCTTGTGATACAGGTGCTCCACCTTATTTGTTTGATTTAACTGAAAACACTCCTGTTGTTCTTGCAAGTTCTTCCATTCCATCTGATTTGGTTGTGTCATATCATGAAACACCGGCAGATGCCAATTCAGGAACAAATAGCATAGATTCGCCCAGTTCATATTCTGGAACCGATGGTCAAACTATATATACGAGAATTGAATATCTAAACTCAGGGTGTTATGAAGTTGAGACGTTTACTTTGGGTCTTACCAATCCTCCCATAATTAATCCTGTTTTGGATTTGGAAACTTGTGATGATAACTCCAATGATGGCTTTGAAGCTTTTGATTTGGAAAGCCAAACCTTGACCATTTTGGGAGCACAATTGCCAGCAGATTATAATGTGACTTATCACACATCTTTGGCCAATGCCGAATCGGGGTCCAATGCCTTGAGCAGTCCTTATACAAATACAGTCAACCCCCAGCCCATTTACGTAAGGGTTGAACGGGCAGATGAAGCCAGTTGTTATTCAACTTCCGGTGCTCCACTTTTTAATTTAATTGTGGATTACAGGGCAATTGCAAATCAACCCAATACTTTGGAAAGTTGCGATGATGTCAGTAACGATGGTATTGAGCAATTTGATTTGACTTCACAGGATGGAACAATTTTAGGAGCTCAAGACCCTTCGTTGTTTACCATAAGTTATTATGACAATCAAACGGATGCAAATACAGGAACAAATTCAATTCCCAATCCAACAACCTATTTAAATACGACTTCGCCACAAACTGTTTATGTTCGAATAGAGGAAAATGCAAATACATCTTGTTATGGATTGAATACGTTTGACCTTGTGGTTAATCCAATGCCAAATGTGGTAATGCCAACTCCTTTGGACACATGTGATGATGAAACTCCTGACGGGATTTCGGAATTTGATTTAAGATTGAAGGACAACGAGATTACGGCTGGAGACCCAAATTTAGTGGTCAGTTATTATGAAACCAATGCCGATGCCCAAGCACAAAACAGCGTAATAACCAATCCAACAATGTACACCAATAGATCGGTTAATGCTTTGCCTGCCAATCCACAAACCTTATATGTGGTTGTTACGAATACCGTTACTGCTTGTGTGAACTATACCATATTGACCTTAAATGTTTTACCAAATCCAACACCTAATACCGATCCAACTGATCTCACACAGTGTGATGATACCAGTCCTGGAGATCTTCGAGAGGTATTTGATTTAACCGTTAATGAGGTCTATATTATCAATGGCCAATCAGGTGTTACTGCGACATATTATATTTCAGAAGCAAATGCTGAAGCAGGAAGTAATTTAATTACAACCCCAACAGCCTTTACCAATACCACGACACCCCAAACCATTTATGTTCGCATGACCGATGATGTTACGGGTTGTTATACTGTAGTAAATTTTGATATAATTGTCAGTCCATTGCCACAAGCGACGACAGTGACAGATTTAACGGTATGTGAGGATAATTCCACAGGATTTTATGCTTTTGATTTAGACAGTAAAACTAATGAGGTTTTAAATGGACAGGATCCAACAGTATTCGCCGTTACCTACCATGAAACCCAAGCCGAGGCAGATAATTTGATGAACCCATTACCAAGCCCATATCCCAATACAGCGAACCCACAGCAAATTTTTGTGGCCATAACCAATACGGTTTCTGGATGTTTGGTGAGTACACCAAGTTTTTATATTGAAGTTCAGGAAATTCCTGAAGCCAATAGTGATACACAGCCCATTGTATATACACTTTGTGATAATATTGGGGATAATGATGGGTTGGCACAATTTGATTTGACTACTCAAGATACAAACGTTTTGGATGGACAAAGCCCAGCGAATTTCACAGTGACCTATTATTCTTTATCGGCTGATGCAAATGCTGGAGTGAATCCAATACCCACTTTATATGAAAACACGACCAATCCGCAAATTATATATGCAAGAGTGGATGACGATTCAACACCCAATTCCGTTTGTTATGCAGTTACGAATTTAACCCTTCGTGTTGAATTGCTGCCAATGCCTGATTTGGAAGACAGCTATGTTTTGTGCGTAAATAGCAACGGGACAGAGGTTGTTGCCCCACCGGTATTGGATACAGGGTTGTCCAATACCAATTATAGCTTCGAATGGAGTTTGGACGGAACGGTAATTTCTGGAGAAACAAATTCAAGTCTAATCCCTGGCCAAGGTGGAACCTATAGTGTTACTGTTACCGATAACACAACATCGTGTCAAAATTCGGATAGTGCTGAAGTTATTGAAAGTGCTCCGCCAATAGTGACCGCCGAGGTTACAACAGAGGCCTTTGCTGAAAATGCTAGCATTGAGGCCACAGCAACTGGTGTTGGTGAATATGAATTTAGACTGGACTTTGGACCTTGGCAGGATAGTGGAATTTTTGAGAATGTTTCAGGCGGAGAACATACAGTAACGGCTAGGGATAAAGTAGGCTGTGGTATGACCAGCGCTACGGTAATGGTGATAGATTATCCATTGTATTTTACCCCTAATGGGGATGCTTTTAATGACACTTGGAATGTAAAAGGTTTTGGGAATCAGTATATTGCGGCAATATATATCTATGATAGGTTTGGTAAATTGTTGAAGCAAATCAGTCCTTTTGGTGATGGATGGAATGGAACGTTCAACGGAGCATTAATGCCATCCAGCGATTATTGGTTCACGGTGGTTTATGAAGAATTGGGAAGTGGTGAACGCAAGGAGTTTAAATCGCACTTTTCGCTTAAAAGATAAAGAGGCAATAAAAAAAGGGCCTAGGCCCTTTTTTTGTGATTTATAAAAATTATAAAAAAAGTTATAAATTAAAACTTAAAGTGGCCGTAACATTGGAAATCTTTGAATCCACATTGGCAGCATTGGTAAGTCCAACTGAATAAAACGGATTTTTGACACTTCTGTCAGATTGGTCAAAGGCCAAATCCAATTTCATAGCTCCAAAATTATAGCCCAAACCTAAAGAAAACCCGGTTAAATCCCCATAGAATGAATCATCTTCATAAGGGCTTTCTTCAAATCGGTACCCTCCTCTAAAGCTATATTGTTTGATGCGGTATTCACCACCAAATTTATAGGTTGAAGCATTTTTTAAAGTATTGCTGATGATATCGTTCTGTGACGCAAAATAAGTATCAGTAGTAGGCCTGAATTTTGCATTTCCAAAATCTTTTCTTGAATAATCAAAGCTAATTAATCCTTGGTCTCCAAATACATAGGCTAGACTTCCAGTGACCTTGCCTGGAGTTTGTAGTTTGTAATCTGGAAATACGTTTATTGTCCTTGGGTCAATATTTTGTGATATATCCGTACCACTTTCATTTCGCACGGTACCCAAATATTGGGTGGTTTCTTCACTGATCCTATACCACGTTGGAGAACTATAGGTTAAGCCTGCCCTGAATTCCTCACTTAATTTTAGAATGCCTCCCAATTGAAAAGAAAATCCTGTGCCTGTGGCATGTAAATTATTTTCAAAACCAACTTCGTTGACCAATGACCCTGGATTTGAGTTGGCTTCATATAAATAAGTTGATTTATCATAATCAATAAAATGAGAGTTAAGGTTTAATCCCAAAAATAAATTTTCTTGAAATTGTGAGGCAATGTTAAAGCTCAATTTTCCATTATAACCTCTAGCCGCAAAGGTATAATCATGATTAAAAGTTCCGGGAGCAATATTTGAACTGTAATCTGTGTTATCATCTGTATCACTGAATGGCTCTAGTATATAGGATTCATAACCTAAAAATGCCTGTTGATTTCCATAGCCATAAAATGAGCCAATTTCAGCATAAGCATCTTCTAAACTTTCACCAGGCAATGCTGAAATTTCATCCAATCGTAAACCTTGGGCATGGCTTAAAAAGTAATTGTCTATTGAGTTTGTACTGGTTCCAACCGCATACCAATGATTATTAAAATTGGAAAGCTTGTCATAATTGATGCTCAATGCCAATTTTTTCCAAGGTGAATTTTGATCCGTATTGTTAAAGACAAAGACTGCTCCCAATTGGTTAATATCAAATTTAGAATCTGATGAAGAACTGAAACCATTGAAGTAGTTTACATCATTTTTGGTATTTAAATTGGAGATAGAAAATGAACCATTGCTTCTAGTAAAAATGGCAGCTCCAGCAGGATTTATACTTATAGCTGATAAATCCCCACCCAATGCTCCAAATGCTCCACCCATCGCTCTAAATCGAGCGGTTCCTTGAACTTCATCTAGGGAATATCTAACGGCATCACTGATATCCTGAGCCGAGACATAAGACATAGATAGTACACCTATGAATAGCAAATTTAACTTTTTCATATATAATCTTTAAAATTTGAATAATAATTATTGGTTTCCTCTTCTTCCAGACGATGAGGATCTAGTAGAACTGCCACTCGATGATGATCTGGTCGATCCACTACTAACATTTGATCTAGATGATGAACTACTGCGAGAGGAACTTCTATTTATTGACGGCGAATTATTATTATTTGAACGCCTTGGTGTCGAATAACTTCTTGTTGTATTAGGCCTTGAAGTTGAGTTTACTCTAGGTCTAACAGTTGAATTATAATTTCGATTATTGGTATTCAATCTAGGTCTCACTACTGAATTTTGGCTACGTCTTGCTGTGGTTGAATTCGTAAATGAACGAGGTCTTAATATGTTGCTACCATTTCTTGTTAAGGTTGAAGAACTACGTCTATTTAAGGTTGAAGAACTACGTCTGTTTAAAGTAGAACCTGTATTGGTGGTATAATTAGAGGTTCTATAAGTACTGTTAGCCAATGATCCCCGTCTACCGGCATTATAGGCAATGTTCCTGCTGCCGTAGTAACTATTATAATAATTATGGTTTCTGTAGTGGCTATACCAATAAGGGCTGTAGGACCAATATGGACTGTAAAAAGCAAAACCACCATAGTAGCCATCATAACCATAATAAGGGTAACCCCAGAATGAATCATAACCATAATAGCCCCAACTATAATAGCCATAATAAGGTCTATACCAATTCCATGAATAAGGTCTATACCACCAACTGGTGTAACCATAGCTTGGGTAAACATTGATGGTAACATCACTGTTTTCTCCCCAACCTGCATAACCAGTTACCGTAGTTGAATCTTCAACTTCATTATAATCACCTTCATAAGAATCTATATCTGTGAAAACTGAACCATCTTCAGATATATTTTCAAATTCTCGGGATTTTTCGGCAAAATAATTTTTGTAATAGTTATTGTTGTTTGCAGGGGGAGTTTCGTTATATGATTGTCGTTCATATACGACTTCTTCAGCTCCATAAATGCCATCATTGTCATAACCAACATATTGGTATGAGCCACAAGAAGCTAAAATAAAAGTAAAGCTTAGTGCAACATAAAATGGCAATTTCGATATTAAGTAGTTTGTAAATAGCATATCTCAATAATTTTATTGTTGAACAATACAAAAATAGTTAGTTTTGTCGAACTATTTTTTTATTTAACATAAGCACAATTTTTGTGCCAAAATACTGACAATGAGCAAAAATCTCACAAGTAGGGCTGAAGATTATTCAAAATGGTATAACGAACTGGTTGTAAAGGCCGATTTAGCCGAGAATTCGGCCGTTAGGGGGTGTATGGTAATAAAACCGTATGGCTATGCAATTTGGGAAAAAATGCAGGCAGAACTGGATAGAATGTTTAAGGAAACAGGGCACCAAAATGCGTATTTTCCACTTTTTGTGCCCAAAAGCCTGTTTGAAGCCGAAGAAAAAAATGCGGAAGGTTTTGCAAAGGAGTGTGCAATCGTTACCCATTATAGATTGCAAAATGATCCAGATCGCCCCGGAAAATTGAAAGTTGACCCTGAATCGAAATTAGAAGAAGAACTCATTGTAAGACCAACCAGTGAAGCTATTATATGGAACACCTATAAAGGTTGGATACAAAGCTATAGGGATTTACCAATACTAATAAACCAATGGGCCAACGTTGTGCGTTGGGAAATGCGAACACGGTTATTTTTACGTACCGCCGAATTTTTATGGCAAGAAGGTCATACGGCACATGAAACGAAGGATGAAGCCATTGCTGAGGCCATACAGATGAATGAAATTTATGCGGAATTTGCCGAAAACTTTATGGCCATTCCTGTAATAAAAGGGATAAAAACAGAAAGTGAACGTTTTGCAGGGGCACTTGAGACCTATTGTATTGAAGCTCTGATGCAAGATGGAAAGGCGTTACAAGCAGGAACTTCACATTTCTTGGGACAAAATTTTGCCAAAGCCTTTGATGTCAAGTTTAATACCAAAGATGGAAAATTGGATTATGTTTGGGCAACCTCATGGGGCGTTTCTACCCGTTTGATGGGAGCCTTAATTATGACCCATAGCGACGATAGAGGTTTGGTCTTGCCTCCAAACTTGGCCCCTATTCAAGTTGTGATTGTTCCAATTTATAAAACGGACGAACAATTGGAAGAAATCTCAATTTTAGCTAAAAACTTAATGCAACAATTTAAAGACGTAGGGATTAGCTGCAAATTTGATGATAGAACTACACAGCGTCCAGGCGCAAAATTTGCTCAATATGAATTGCAAGGTGTGCCCTTAAGAATTGCTATCGGACCAAAAGATTTGGAAAACAAAACGGTCGAGCTTGCCAGAAGGGATACATTGACAAAAGAAAATGTTGCAATGGATGACTTGGTTTCAATGGTCAAAAACTTAATGACAGAAATACAAGACGCTTTGTTTAAAAAAGCATTGGATTTTAGAAATTCACATATTACGGAAGTTCATACTTTTGATGAATTCAAGCACATTTTAGAGAATAAAACAGGTTTTGTTTCAGCACATTGGGATGGTACTCCTGAAACTGAACAAACGATTAAGGAACTTACAAAAGCAACCATTAGATGTATTCCTTTTGATGCTAAAAATGAAGCTGGAATCTGTGTTTACAGTGGTAAACCATCCTCAAAAAGAGTACTGTTTGCAAGGGCTTATTAAATTTTTCAAAAAAAATTATTTTGGTGTTGTGGCATTTAAAAATAATTGTATTTTTGCATCCGCAATCAAGGATTGCACGTTCATTTGAAAAGTGAGATGAAATCAACTTACTTAGAAGCATCAAATGGCCCGTTCGTCTATCGGCTAGGACGCCAGGTTTTCATCCTGGTAAGAGGGGTTCGATTCCCCTACGGGCTACACCATTTTTTAATAAGAAAAAATATATCATGGCAAATCATAAGTCAGCATTAAAACGAATCAGAACAAACGAGGCAAAACGTTTGACCAATAGGTATCAACATAGAACCACGCGTAATGCCATTAAAAAGTTACGTGAAATGGACCAAGCTAAAGAGGCTGCTGAATTTTTACCTTCAGTGATTTCCATGATTGATAAATTGGCAAAGAAAAATGTCATCCATGACAATAAAGCCTCAAATTTAAAATCTAGTTTAACTAAGCATGTGGCATCCTTATCCTAAGGATTCACACTATTCATATTTATTAGCCTTTTCTTTTTGGAAAGGCTTTTTTATTTCAGCTTAAAACAATAAAAAACCCTTGAACAAAATTTTCAAGGGTTTTCCAATTTCATAAAATTGTGGTTTTAACCATTCATGGAAACCAAAAACTCTTCATTGTTTCTGGTTTTCTTGAAGCGGTCATTTATGAATTCCATAGCTTCAACAGGATTCATGTCTGCCAAATATTTGCGCATCACCCACATACGTTGAATGGTGTTTTCTTCCAATAATAAATCATCACGACGTGTACTTGAAGAGGTCAGGTCAATAGCAGGGAAAATTCTACGGTTGGATATTTTTCTGTCCAATTGCAGTTCCATATTACCGGTTCCTTTAAATTCCTCAAAAATCACTTCATCCATTTTAGAGCCTGTTTCGGTAAGTGCTGTTGCAATAATGGTCAACGAACCTCCATTTTCAATATTACGGGCAGCTCCAAAAAAGCGTTTTGGTTTATGCAATGCATTGGCATCAACACCACCACTTAAAATTTTACCTGATGCAGGTTGAACGGTATTGTATGCTCTCGCCAAGCGTGTAATGGAGTCCAAAAGGATCACAACATCATGGCCACATTCCACCAAACGTTTAGCTTTTTCCAAAACGATATCGGCAATTTTTACATGCTCGTGGGCTTCTTTGTCAAAAGTTGATGAAATGACTTCACCTCTTACATTACGCTGCATATCGGTAACCTCTTCAGGACGTTCATCGATCAATAAAATCATTAAATAGACTTCAGGATGGTTTGCCGCAATGGCATTGGCGACATCTTTTAGCAACATGGTCTTACCTGTTTTGGGTTGTGACACAATCATGCCACGTTGCCCTTTTCCGATTGGGGAAAACAAATCCATGATTCGTGTAGAGATTGTGCTTTGCTTTTCTGCAATATTGAATTTTTCTTTAGGAAACAAAGGTGTTAAATGTTCAAATGAAACCCGATCTCTTACCACTTCCGGTTTTTGACCGTTGATTTTGGTGACCTTTATCAATGGGAAATATTTTTCACCTTCTTTTGGAGGTCTTACATTTCCAAGAACGGTGTCACCTTTCTTTAAACCAAATAACCTGATCTGAGATTGCGAGACATAAATATCGTCTGGTGATGATAAGTAGTTGTAATCGGATGAACGTAAAAAACCATATCCGTCTTGCATGACATCCAAGACACCTTCACTTTCTATAATGGCATCGAATTCAAAATCTGGTTCTCGGTAACGGTTCCGGTTGTCCTTATTGCCATTATTATTGTGGGTATTTCCATCCTTTTGACGGGGATTTGGTTTATGGTCCTTGACCTTGGTATTTGGTTGAGACCTGTTTTCATTGCCACTATCTCTTGATGGATTGGCATTTTCTTTGCTATCAGAAACATTCCCATCTTGTTGTGATTGGTTGCCATCTGCTTTTTTAGGCTCGGAAAATTCCATTTTTTGCTGATCCTTAATTTCTGGGGCTCTTTTTTCAATGCGCTCCCTTTTTGGCTTTGTTTGATGGACTTGTTTTTTTGGAGCCTCTTCCTTAACAGGCTCATTGTTTAGAGTTTTTGGGTTTGCCGCTTGAAGATCTAGTATTTGATAGACGAGATCCATTTTTTTCAATGTACGGAATTTGGGTACATTGAGCTGTTGCGCTATCTCTTGTAAATCAGAAAGCTTTTTTTCTTTTAATTGTGAAATCTCAAACATTGATGTGTTGAATAATATGTTTTTAAAACTGAAATTGATTTGTTTCGTACTTTTCTTAAAACGTAGTTAAGAGGAAAAAATCTGAAAAAAATCTGAAGATTTAATAAATTGAACCTTTGGGGAAATCAAATTATTTCTGCAATAATACAATTTTATTTTAAAAAATAATATTCTTTTAAAAAGAAACTGTTAATTTTGTGCTTTAATTTTTTAAAGTCAGGTGATACAACGCGTTCAGACCCTATATTTATTGATTTCTGCTGCCATTTCAGGGGGATTGATTTTTGTATTTCATTTGTGGACCACCGAAAATGAGGCACCTGTTTATGCCAAAGATAACATAACCTATTTGCTATTATTTTTGGGTTCTGCATTGTTATCATTAATTTCAATATTCAGCTATAAAAAAAGACAATCCCAATTTGTTTTGGGCCGTCTAAATATCATATTAAACTTTATTTTACTAGGATTATTCGTGTATCAATTGCTAATCCCACCTGGAGAGAGTCAAATTTCTGAGAAGGGTGTTGGGATTTTTATACCTATTTTTTCTATCGTGTTTTTGGTCTTGGCCAATAAAGCCATTAAAAAGGATGAAGATCTCGTAAAATCTGTGGATCGATTGCGATAAGCCTTTTATCTTAGTAGTATTAGTGCGTAAACCCAGGGTGAAGACTCTGGGTTTTTTACTTCATAAATTCAATTACCTCTAAATTATCAATCTTATCCCCATCAATCGTAAAGCGAAGCATCGTCCTTACCTTGTGAAGTCCTTGTTTGCCAACAGCCCCAGGATTCATGTGCAAAAGGTTCAGTTTTTTGTCATGCATGACTTTTAAAATGTGTGAATGTCCACTTATAAAAAGCTTGGGGGGATTTTTAAAAATATCATTTTTCACTCGCATATCATATTTGTTGGGATAGCCACCAATATGGGTGATCCAAACATCAACATTTTCGCACAAAAAACGGTTGTGTTCAGGAAATTCAACTCTCACTTTAGCATCATCAATATTGCCATAAACCGCTCTTAAAGGTTTTAACGTTTTTATAGCGTCAGAGATACTTAAATTTCCAATGTCTCCTGCATGCCAAACTTCATCAGCTTGTTTGACATATTTTAAAATATCATCATCAATATGGCCATGTGTGTCCGAAAGAAGAAGAATTTTCTTCATGAAATGTTAATGTAAAATGTTAACTCGTAAAACTATTTATCTTTGTAATTCTTTAACAAAAGTAACGGTTTGGCTTGAGATATTTTATTGAACTGTCATATAATGGGAAAGCTTATCACGGTTGGCAGAATCAGCCCAATGCCATTTCTGTACAACAGGTTTTGGAGGAAGCCCTTTCAGTTTTAATGCAGACCAAAATAGAAGTTGTTGGGGCAGGTAGAACCGATACTGGAGTACATGCCTCTCAAATGTTTGCGCATTTTGATGTGGAATTTGAAATCGATATTTCAACCCTCGTTTATAAGTTAAATGCTATTTTGCCAAATGACATTGCGATTCATGATATTTTCAGGGTCAAGGAAGATGCCCATGCCAGGTTCGACGCCATAAGCAGAACATACCATTACAAAATTTCAACTTCCAAAAACGTCTTTACCAATGACTTTGCGTATCGGTTTCAGTTACCGCTGAATGTTGAAAAAATGAATGAAGCCTGCAAAATTTTATTGCGGTATAAAGATTTTCAATGCTTTTCCAAAAGTAATACTGACGTAAAAACGTATTATTGTAATATTGAAAAAGCTGAATGGATTGAAGAACAAAATGACCTCATTTTTATTATTACGGCAGACCGTTTTTTGAGAAATATGGTACGGGCCATAGTGGGAACAATGATCAATATTGGTCTTGGGAAAATTCAGGTTAAAGATTTAATTACAATTATAGGGTCAAAAAATAGGAGTGAGGCAGGATATTCAGTTCCCGCCCATGGGTTATATTTGACACAAATTACTTATCCAGAATCGCTTAAATTGTAAACCAATGCATGGATAAAATGGAAAAAAAAGTATTTGATACCACGCTGTTTAAACGCTTGCTCCAGTTTATAAAACCTTATAAATTGGTGTTTTTTAGCACGCTAATCTTTGTTATTGGTTTGGCACTTTTTGGAGCTTATAGACCTTATATACTTCAAATAGCCATTGATGAACATGTAGCATTGAAGAATTATGACGGCTTTATGTTTTACGTGATCATCATGGTTGTGCTTTTGATTTTGGAGGTCATTTGCCAATTGTTGTTTATTTATTATGCGAGTTGGTTGGGGCAATCGGTTGTTAAGGATATTAGGGTAAAGCTTTATAAGCACATGTTGAGTTTTAAAATGAAATACTTTGACAATTCTTCAGTAGGGGTTTTGATAACAAGGGCCGTGACCGACATGGAGCGTATTGCCGATATTTTTGGAGAAGGACTCTTTATGATCGCCAGTGATGTGTTAAAAATGGCTGTTGTGGGAGGTTTCATGGTGTGGATGAATTGGAAATTGAGTTTAATTGTATTTGTGACCTTGCCCATAATGTTGTTTGCCACAAGGTTATTCCAAAAATATATGAAACGTGCCTTTGAAGAAGTCCGAAATGAAGTAGCAAACTTAAATTCCTTTGTTCAAGAGCGCATTACGGGGATGAAAATTCTTCATTTATTTACTAGGGAAAACATGGAGTACAAAAACTTTCAAGTCATTAATGAACGTCATAAAAAAGGTTGGCTAAAAACAGTTTGGTATAATTCCATTTTCTTTGCAGTTGCAGAAGTTTTGGGTTCTT
>DASWKU010000035.1:0-1560 GCA_036396455.1 Flavobacteriaceae bacterium | reverse complement strand
TATCGCCTTTAAGAATGGCGGAATATTTTGATTCGGGACTTCCTGCAAAAATGGAATTGTTAATAGTAACGTAAACAATGCCATTTGTACGAATGCTTCGCCCTTTTTCATTGTCATCAACATTATAAAACACACAGTGGTCAACATGTAATTGGCCTCCTAAGGTAGATTCGTCATTGCCACCTCGGTAATAATGGATAGCAAATTGATCGATATCCTTAAATACGGTGTTTTGAATATCTATGACCTCAGCATTGTATTTACCTATATTGTCTTTTTCATAACTCAGGTTCAATCCTCTTAAGCTTTTTTCAAAACGACAATTTAAAATCTGAATGGAATCAGCAAAAGTGTTTTTGAAAGCTTTAAATATGGCACTTCCATCATCATGAAAACCATGAATGTACACATCATCCAACTTCAGGTTATAGGCTTTTGATGTGGGTGTGTTTTGAGAAACAATACCGTAGCGAACCGCATTTGCACTAGAGCCATCAATTTCCAATCCTTTTATAGTTAATGATATTCCTTCGGTTACTTTGAAGAAATATCCCGGAACTTTTTCAGCATTCTTACTGATTTTGATGACTGTTTTTTTGCTTCCGGCACCTTTAATTATAATATTTGAAAATACTTGCATACCTCTTGTAACTTCATAAATACCTTCCGATAATTCCAAAATGGTGTCATCTTTGGCTTTTTTGATGGCATTTACCAAAGCATCTTCTGTTGGAGACACCTTCACTACTTTATAGTCTTGTTGTGGTTTTGCGACATTTGTTTCTTTGGCTTTTTCCAAAGACCAACTAACACCCGGTTTGATACTCAAAGCTTCTGGTAATTTTTTGTTTCCAGGGATGATGGCACCCGCTCTTACTTTTGTTCTTACCGTTCCTGTAAGGTCTGTACGTACTGGTCGATTGGTTTTTTTCACTTCTAAAAGCGAATCGCTTGAAACAGATGGAATGGGGTAAGATGGAAGGTTTTCCCAAGTTAAATTGGTGTGTTCAAATCCTTCTGTACTGAATTTATAAGCCCCTTGGACTTTATTTCCAGAAAATGAAATCCCAGAAATATCATCAGAAATGTTTAATAAGCCTATACTTTCAGTTCCGTAAAATAAATTATTTGCAAACGTGGTGTTGATTGGTGTTGCTGAGCGTTCTGCGTCACTGCCTTCACATAATTCAATAGCACTGGAATTGATGAAGGTGTTATTTTGGATCACCACATCCTTTACTTGGTTATAACGGTTCAAAGGGCCATTGGGAACACCGTTCATAATCACTAAGGGTGCTCTAAAACCGTCACCTTTTAAACCAATCATAAGATTGTTCTGGATGATGTGGCCTTCATTGATAACCCGAATCCCTCCCGTATGGGGTTTGTTGTTGCCAAAAAACACATTGCCTTCCACCAAGCATCTGTCCCCGTGACGTAAGGTGAGAATGCCTTCGCTTTCTAAAAACAGATTGTTTCTATATATATTATCGCAAGATTTATTGGATATAATTTCCACTTCCCCATTGCATTTTTCGAATAAATTATTTTCTACCAGGG
>DASWKU010000034.1:0-1943 GCA_036396455.1 Flavobacteriaceae bacterium | reverse complement strand
AATATTGGAGAAAATGGCTTCAGACTTGGCGATCCCAAAGAATTGTCATTCGCTTTGAGTTTTTTCAAAATCGAAAACAATATTTCAGGAATTATGGAACTGCAACCCGGTTCTGTCAACTGGGGGAGCATTAATCCTCTGTTGCAACCTGGTGCTTTGCGTATGTGGCTATACCATTGTTTTGGGGGCCATTTGTCGTTTGCCTGTTCGTATCGTTACCGACAAATAAACTACAGTGCAGAACAGTTTCATAGCGGAATTACAACTCTAGATGGTGCAACCTTGTCGCAAGGTGGAAAAGACTATAAGCAAGCCATAAACGAAATGAAAGTTTTAAGAGATGCTTATAACCCAAAAACCATAATGCCTTCAGAATTAAAAAAAAGAAAAACCGCATTACTTTGGAATTATGACAACCTATGGAGTTTGAGTCGTCAAGGGCAAACCAACCAGTGGAATACGTTTTCATTTTTTCAAAACTATTTAGAAATCATAAAATCTTTTGGGGCACCTGTCGACATTATTTATGAAGATGATGATTTAAGCAATTACAACGTGGTGATTGTTCCCGCTTTTGAGTTGGTTGATGATTCAATAATTAAAAAATGGTTAAACTATGTAGAACAAGGCGGTAATCTTGTGTTAACAGTTAGAACAGCCGTCAAAGATAAAAACGGACATTTATTTCAATCGGGTTATGCAGAAAAAATTTATCCTTTAATCGATGCTAAAATTGATTATTTCGATCACTTGTTGCCTCAAACGAAAGGAACAATTTCTAGAAATGACAAAGAATATTTTTGGAACAATTGGGCCGATTTGGTAAATGCCAACAAACCAGAAAATGTATTGGCAACGTACACCAATCAGTTTTATGCAGGGAAAGCTGCAGTGGTTAAAAATAAAATAGGAAAAGGTACCGTAACTTATATTGGCGTTGATACCGATGATGCCCAACTGGAAAAAGACATTTTAAGAAGCGTTTACAATCATGCCCAGATTTCAACTGAAAATTATCCAGAAGGTGTTTATGTACAATGGCGAGATGGGTTTTGGGTGGCCGTAAATTACGCATCCAAAGACTATGAATTAAAAATACCTTCAAATGCTAATTTGCTGATTGGTTCTAAAACACTTCCGCCTGGGGGCGTAACCGTTTGGAAAGAATAATTTACATTAATGAAATGAAAAAAATAGTATTCATACCTATCCTAATTTCTTTTGGTTTAATAAGTTGTGTTCAAAATAAAAAAGGGGATGTTAAAAGTCCTGAAAAAATTTACAAGGCAGATTGGGACGCTTTATCACAATATAATGAAGCTCCTGAATGGTTCAAAGATGCCAAGTTCGGAATTTATGCCCATTGGGGGGTTCTATCTGTACCTGCTTATGCCAACGATTGGTATCCCAGAAACATGCACATAAAAGGCTCTGACGAGTATAAACACCATGTTGAAACGTATGGTGAACCGGCAGAATTTGGTTATCATGATTTTGTGCCAATGTTCAAGGCTGAAAAATTCAATGCAGATGATTGGGCAGAATTATTTCAAAAAGCCGGAGCCAAGTTTGGAGGATTGGTTGCTGAACATCATGATGGGTGGTCTAATTGGAAAAGTAAGATCAATCCATGGAATGCCTATGACAAAGGCCCTCGTAAAGATCTTTTAGGGGAACTTGAAAAAGCCATTCATGGAAGAGGGATGAAGTTTGTGGCTTCTTTTCATAAGGCCAGAAATTTACAGCTCTTTCAGCAAGATTCTTCAAAATGGAACGATGCAACATCGTATTTTCCATATAATCCAGAGATGCCAACATCTTCTAATGACCCCATCATTAGTATCATGTATGGTAATATTCCCAAAGAAAAGTTTTATCAAAATTGGTTAGGGGAACTAAAGGAAGTGATTGACAATTATTCGCCAGATTTAATTTATTTTGAT
>DASWKU010000033.1:0-3507 GCA_036396455.1 Flavobacteriaceae bacterium | reverse complement strand
ACCCCTTCGGAATAATTATCCAAAAACTGATTGATACCGGCTTTAATAGTTGCCGCTGCCGCCAAATATTTATCTTCATAATATTTATGGTCGGTCATTAAAAGTCTATAAGCGCCTCCATCGGTACAAATGATACCGTTTTGCCCCCATTCCTTTACAGTAATATCCTTTAACATGGGATGTACCATGGCAGGAATGCCGTTTACTTTGTTATAGGCTGCCATATATGCTCTTGAACCTCCTTGAATGACACCCATTTTAAATGGCAATGAATAATATTCCCTCCAAAGACGTTCGTCAAAATTGGATGAGATATATGTTCTTCCGTCTTCATTGCTATTCGCTAAAAAATGTTTCATTAAGGATGCGGTTTGCCAGTAATTTTTGTCATTGCCTTGAAGCCCTTTTATAAATGCGGAAACCATGGTTCCATTAAAAAAGGCGTCTTCGCCATAGCTTTCTTCGGTACGCCCCCATCGTGGGTCACGTGCTAAATCGGCGTTGGGAGCCCGCACCACCAATCCGCCCCGGTTGTATTTTTGAAATGCATACCGAGTTTCATAGCCTTCCACATGCGCTACTTTTTGTAAAAGCTCAACATCCCAAGTTTCACCCAATCCGTAAGCTTGTGGAAAGGTAGTAGTAGGTATTGGTTCTTTATTTCTTCCGCCCCATCCGGCAGGACCACCTAGCGCCAAGCCATGCAATCCTTCTACATGGTTTGTACCTTTTACCCCTAAACGAGGGACACTGGGATCTGTACTTAATGCTTCAACTTTCTCATTTAAGGTCATTAATGAAAGCAGGTTGGTTATGCGCTCCTCAACCGGTAATTCTGAATTTTGAAATGGGTATTCCGTTTTTTGTGCATTGCAACTAACAAAAGCAATTAAAAATAATATGAAGCTACATTTAATTTTCATGGGGTATCATCAATTATTTTTTCTTAAAACGAATGGCTGTACCGCCGCCCGAAGGCAGTTTTAAGGTCATTTTATCAGTAGCAGTTATGTCTTTCTTAGTAATACTCACCTTTGTTGGATTGTTTTCTAAATCTGTCCCTTCAGCATCGGCATAGATTTGTGCCTCAAATGTTCCTTCTCCCAAGAATGATAAATCAATTTCCAGATCACGTGCATTTTCATTCGTGATACTTCCTAAATACCAATCGTCTGATTTTAAATCTTTGCGAACGGTTGTAATGTATTCGCCAATTTCGGCATTGAGCACTTTGGTGTCTTCCCAATCGGTTGGCACATCTGCCAAGAATTGAAATTCCGGTTTTCCCATATAGTTTTCAGGTAAATCTGCCAACATTTGAATAGGGGAATAGAATACTACATACAATGCCAATTGCTTGGCCGCAGTCGTATGAACCCTACGATTGTTGAATCCTTTTGTTTCCAGAACATCAATAACTCCAGGCGTAAAATCCATTGGGCCAGCCAGCATTCTGGTAAACGGCAAAATGACGGTATGGTTTGGTGGGTTTCCTTCGCTCCAGGCATTGTATTCTTGTCCACGGGCACCTTCCCTGGACATCATGTTGGGGTACGTTCTGCGTTCGCCTGTATCTTTTATGGGTTCGTGGAAGTTTACCGTTAATTTATATTGGGCGGCTTTCTTTAAAACCTCTCTGTAATATTGCACCCCAAATTGGCTTCCGTGCCATTCTTTCATATTTAGCATATCGCCAACTTGCCCGATCTTCACGTCGTTGATACCCATGTCTTGGTACAATGTCATGCCTGCATCAATTTGTTTACGGTAATTGATAATGTTAGAACCTGTTTCATGATATCCAATAATCTTTACATCATTTTCCTTGGCATAATCTGTGACTTCTTTCAAATCAAAATCACTGGTGGATTCCGTAAAACTGAACACGTGCATTTTATTTTCGTACCAAGCAGGAGTCCAGCCTTTGTTCCAACCTTCAATCAACAAATGATGAACCCCCAATGTTTTACAGGCATCGATATATGCTTTTGATATTTTGGTGCTTGCACCATGTTTTGGGCCTTCCCAAAAGGTGTATTTGCCAATATGCATACCCCACCAAACCCCAAGATATTTGTAGGTTTCAATCCAGCTTGTGTCTTCCAATTTGTTCGGTTCATTTAAGTTTAAAATCAGGTAAGATTCGATTAAATCTCCAGGTTTTTCGCCAATTTGAATGGTTCTCCAAGGTGTTTGGAAAGTGCCGTCAGTGCGTACTTTGTCGCCATTGCTCCAAGGCATCAGATCGACCTCAAAATGAGTTCCGTTCTTATGCGCTACCGTATAGCTTGCAAAATCCTTCAAATCGGCTTCGTGAAAACTCAAATACAGGCCATTGTTGCTTTTAATTGTTAGAGGGGTGTGTACGGTATCCAATGTGCTTATGGCTGATTTTGTGAACAAATGTTCGTAACGATTTGTTTTGTAAGCGGGAATCCACCAAGCATCACCATCATTGGCTAAATTGAAAGACGTGAGTTCGTCCATGATAATGATGCTATCATTACTTTGCTGTGGGTAACTGTATCTAAACGCAATACCGTCATCATGGGCACGAAACTGAATTTCCAATTGTCTTTTGGCTTCTGATTTTTCCTGAAGCGTTACCGATAACTGGTTGTAATGATTACGGATATTGTGCCTTTCGCCCCAAACTTGTTCCCAAGTGTCATCAAAAGATGTTTGCTCGCTATGAAGCACTTCAAAATTGCTACTTAAGGAATCGTTGTTCCTAAATATAAACCCCAAATTGGAAGTGCTTAACACGTTTTTTTCACCATGTGAAACACTGTAAGTAGGAATACCGTTTTGTAAATTAAAAACTATTTTGTTTTTAACATTTGGCGATGTTACTTCAAAAGACGTCTTTTTTTCTTGTTGTGCACAAGCCGAAAGCGTTAACACTATTAGTAAAGCTATGAAAAGCTGTTTGTACATTTTAAATTCTTTTAATTGGTAATTTTAAAATTTGTTTTTTGTGAAACAGGATTATTTTTTAGAATAAAACCTGAGCCGCTTTTATCTAAAATTAACTCGTGTAATCCAGAATCATTCGGTAAATACAATTTGCCTTTGGCCTGTGTGGCATCGGCTGCATAAACCTTGAGCTCTATGTTGCTCCAATCCATATCCTTTGTTGATTGCGCTAATTTAATATGCGGGATTACCGTGCCATCTTTAACCAAAACGATAATTGGAATATCTCCGGCTTTTATGGTGTGCCACCCTTTATTGTATACTTTGCCCGTTTGGTAATCGATCCATTTGCCCCCCGGTAAATAGACATTTCTTTCGGTAATATTTTCAAACAATGGTGCCACCAACATATCCGACCCAAAAAGGTATTGGTCATCAATTAACCAAGCTCCCGGGTCGTTGGGGTATTCAACAAACAGAGCCCGTAACATTGGCAACCCTTTTTCGGAAGCATCCTTAGCTTGGGCGTAGATATATGGCATCAATTTGTAGCGCATATTATCGGCTTTCCTAAAACCATCCAGAAAATCG
>DASWKU010000032.1:0-2833 GCA_036396455.1 Flavobacteriaceae bacterium | reverse complement strand
TAGGTGTGATAGGCTTAAAATAGAAATTTTCTCTATTTGATATTTTACGTAATTCTTTCAAGATTAATCCGTAACTTGCTTTTAAGTTGTTCATATTGTATTTATTTGATAACCAATACAATATACTATTTTTTAGCGGCTTGCACAACTTTTTTATAATGCACTACGGGTAACACCAATGTTTTCTTTTTCAAAATAGTACTTGATTGACTCTTGTACGGCTTGTAGTGAACTGTAATTAGGATTGTAATTCAGCAATCTTCTTGCTTTTGCAATACTACCATTGGGGCTATGTGCAATATGGTCCCATGTTAGTCCCGCATCTGTATTGTTTACTGTTTTTTTCCACTCCTCCCAAGGCAGGAAGCTAAGCTTTGCTTCTTGTCCAAACCATTTTGCCATGGCATTTGCATACCCCCTTAAAGTAATAGCTTTTTTTGAGACAACATGAAAACTTTCTCCTATTGAATTTTGCCTGTTTTCAATAGTATTCACGAAGGCTTGTGCAACGTCATCGGCATGTACATGATGAACAGTTTCCATTCCAAGATTTGGTAAAATTATTTCTTCACCTTTAGCCAATTTTATGAATGTTTCCGGATTTAGGTTACCTATAGGGCTAATGGGTAGCCATCCCGGACCAGTAATATGCCCGGGATGTAATATGGTAGCAGGAAACCTTTTTAAGTGGGACATTGATAGTAAATATGATTCAATATTTGCTTTATTAATGCCATATTCACCAAAAGGTTTGCGTTCTTGACTCTCGTAGGTGGGAATTTCCGAGTTATGCCCATGAACCCACATGGTCCCACAATGTATTAAGTGTTGGATGCTTCCTGAAAGGGCTTCTACAAGCATGGCAGCACTATCAGGTGTAAAACAAATGAGATCTATTATGATATCGGCATTTAATTCTTTGATTTGCGAGGCAAAAACACCTTGTTGTTCAGTTTTTATTCTATCAATGGTTATCTGTTTTACGAATTTCCACATAGGAAGTATATCATATGGTTGTCTTTTTCCCCGGCTTAAACAGATGACCTTATGGCCCTTAATAACTAAACGAGGAACTAAATAGGTGCCTATATGTCCTGTTCCACCAATGATTACTATTTTCATGGTTACATTATGGATACATTAAATACCTTTCTCTTATTGTTCTAAAAGATTCTAAATCTTTTTGCCAGCTTTCTTTAATGTCTTTGAAATTGAGTCCTTGTTCTATTTGTTCTTTTAATTTATCTGTTCCTGCTAATAGGTTAAATGACTTTTCTCTAAAGAACTTATCTTTTTTAGAAGTTGCATGATAAGCATCTATTAGCCAAGAAAAATTTAAATAATCTAAATTTTTAGTCTTGGATAAATCTAAACCATAACATTCTTGACCCATGTGTTTTGGAGTTTTTGATCCAAAATTTGGTTGAGGAGTAAAGGTGAATTTATAAGTGTCTTTTGGTAAACTAGGAGATCCAAAAATCTGGAATTGCATTTCGGTTCCTCTTCCGCAACTTACATTCGTTCCTTCAAATAAGCACAAACTAGCATAGAGGTTTATGGATTTATCATTTGGGAGATTTGGTGAAGGTCTTAACGGTAAGCTGTATTTAGATTGATGAGTGTAATTTTTTAATGGGATTACGGTAAGGCCACATTGAACACCATTGTTCAACCATTTTTCACCATTTATCATTTTGGCGTATTCCCCAATGGTCATTCCATATACTATGGGTACGGGATGAAGTCCAACAAAACTTTTGAATTCATTTTTCAGTATAGGCCCATCTATGTAATTTCCGTTTGGGTTAGGTCTGTCTAAAACAATTACAGGGATTCCGTTTTCAGCACCAGCTTCCATAATATAATGTAATGTAGAAAGATAAGTGTAAAACCGAACACCAACATCTTGAATATCAAATAGTATTAAATCGATACCCCTCAACTGTTCATTAGATGGTTTATTGTTATTGCCGAGATTATTGTTATCGCCGTAAAGGGAAACAACTGGAATGCCGGTTTTTTCATCAATTCCATTGTTTATTTCTTCCCCTGCATCTACGGATCCTCTTAAACCATGCTCAGGGGTGAATAATTTCTTGATTTTTATGTTAAGGGATAATAGTGAATCTATAAGGTGTTGATAAGGTTGATTAAGATCATCTTTAAAAATAACCGATGTATTATTAGCTACAATAGCAATATTTTTACCCATTAAAAGGTCTAAATATTTTTCAGTTTGATTTGCTCCAACAACAATGCTGTCTTTTTTCCTTAATTGTGGAGAATTCTTTTGATCTTTATTTGTTTTCTGACAGATTACTGATGTTGAATACAGAAATACCAATGTAAACAGTAAAATACTTTTTAAAAATTTTCTTTGTATCATTTGAAGTTGATTTTAAAATATATACGCACTAAGTTTTTAAATAATGGTTTAACTTTGTTAAGCTTTTGTTTATAATGCGAATCAAGGGTTAAAAAATTAATCCTATAAAGGCAGCCGCCAACCTTCCATATGCGTGGAGGGTCAGTCCCTTTGTAGACCTGACCCTGCTTGCTTTCTGTATATCGGATTTCTCAATGAGCCAACTGAACAATGCTTCTATGGGCTGCCTGATCTTAGAGACGGCCCTTGAATACAGATCGTTGCAGGCCCTATCAAATTTCTTTAGAACATCCGGCATTCCTTTGAGGCCTTTACGGGGGTCAACATTTCAGAGCTGAACCTCTGGTCCATGTTTTGAAAAAACGCAGTGTCACTATATATTTTGTCCCCGAAGAACGTGCGGTTTTCAATTTCGGACCAAGAGCCCTTATAAAGGGCAAGGTCGCT
>DASWKU010000031.1:0-3611 GCA_036396455.1 Flavobacteriaceae bacterium | reverse complement strand
GACCACGACGCATTGGTGAACATGGACACACATTTAAAAGCGTTTAAGGCTCCAGAATATCCTACTTCTGAAGAACTGAATACCGTATTAAAAACGATTAAAACTCCCAAAACAACATCACCAAACTGGGTACGTGCAGCTATACGTATTGCTGCTGTGGTTGTGATTTGTTTCAGCGTATATTATTCTTTGACCTTGGACACAACGGTTTCTACACTTGCAGCCAATAAAGAAACCAATATAGAATTGCCCGACGCCTCCGTTTCATTAAATGCACTGTCCTCTGTAACGTTCAACAAACATAATTGGAGCAAAAAGAGAATTATTGAACTTGAGGGCGAAGCGTTTTTTAAGGTTGCCAAAGGGTCAAAATTTGAAGTCAAAACAAAAACCGGAACAGTAAGTGTTCTGGGAACTCAATTTAATATCAAACAACGGGACAACTATTTTGAAGTTATTTGCTACGAAGGTAAAGTTGGAGTTGCTTATCAAGATCAAAAAACCACATTATTGGCTGGTGACAGCTTTTTAATGATTGATGGGAAACTAATTGCTAAAGAAAAAGAAAAACTTGCAACACCTTCGTGGCTAAATAATGAGAGTCAATTTATCAGTTTGCCGTATAACATTGTTCTTGCCGAGTTTGAAAGGCAATATAATGTTACCATCGATCCAACAAACGTGGATGTCACACAACTCTTTACTGGAGGATTTTCCCATAACAATATGGATGTTGCATTAAAAGCAATTACACTACCTTTACATGTAACCTACAGTAAAACCAAAAATACGATTACTCTAAAGCGTGACTAAAAAAGATGTACTTTATCTTTTTATCTCCTTATTTTTTTTGAATGGTTTTGTGATAGCCCAAGATATTCAAAAAGAACCGCAACCGCTCATTGTGGTTTTACAAGCATTGGAGTCCAAATTCAATATTAGTTTTTCCTTTGCTGACGAAACCATCAAGGATAAATTCATCATCCCACCCAGCGAAAACTTATCGCTTACAGATGTTTTAAATTACCTTACTTCTTTAACAGCACTGGAGTTTGAGGTTTTGGACAATCGCTTTGTGGCAATCAAGACTGAAACCAATAATGAGAACGAAAAAGAAAAAGCCATTGAAATATTGCCCGAAGTTGTCATCAGCAACTATCTAACTTCCGGGATCGTAAAAGATAATGCCGGTTCCATAGTGATCAAGCCCAAATCGTTTGGCATCCTTCCCGGATTAATCGAACCCGATGTGTTACAGACCGTTCAGGCCCTGCCCGGGGTATTGAGTGTTGATGAGACCGTTTCCAACATCAACGTAAGAGGTGGTACAAACGATCAGAATTTATTGCTTTGGGATGGCATAAAAATGTACCAATCTGGGCATTTTTTTGGATTGATTTCAGCATATAATCCGTATTTGACAGAGAATGTCAATGTTTACAAAAATGGTACTAGCGCTAAATACGGTGATGGTATTTCGGGTATTATCGATATGCAACTTTCAAATGAGATTGACAATTTATTTAATGCAGGTGCTGGTTTTAACCTCATCAATGTGGATGGATTTGCCAAAATTCCGCTTTCAAAAAAGTGGGAATTACAAGTCTCGTCCCGCCGCTCGGTAAATGATGTGATCATAACCCCCACTTATGACCAATATTTTAAACGGGTATTTCAAGATTCGGATTTGACCAACAATCAAGGAAACAACAGCAATTTCATTTCCAAAAATGAACGCTTTTATTTTTATGATGTGAACACAAAACTGCTGTACGACATATCCAAAAAGGATAAACTGCGGTTGAATTTTCTAAATATTTATAACAATTTAAATTATGAGGAACAATCCAGGATCAATGATGTCGACGAAGTATTGAACAGCCAATTGACACAGCGCAATCTAGCCACTGGAATCTCCTATAGCAGAGATTGGACCAAAAGATTTGTTACCACCGCACAGGTATATTTATCCAATTACGGTTTGGATGCCATAAATTTTGACGTGACCAATAACCAACGTTTGATCCAAGAAAATGAAGTATATGACTCTGCCTTAAAATTGGATATGGAATATTCAATTAATACCAATTTTAAATTAACATGTGGCTATCAGTTCTTCGAAACCGGAATCAGCAATTTGGAAGATGTGAACAATCCAGAATTCAGAAGTTATATCAAGGAAGTGATACGTAGCAACTCGGTTTTTGTGGAAGGTCAGTTGTTGTCAAATAATGCCAATACCAATTTAAGGTTCGGTACACGTTTGAATTATTTTAAAAAATTTGATGCGTTTTTGGTTGAACCCCGTTTGAGCTTCAGTCAAAGGTTTCTTAACTATTTTAAGTTTGAAGTGTTGGGAGAATTCAAAAGTCAGACCACGTCACAGATCATCGATTTGCAAAATGATTTTCTCGGTGTTGAAAATCGTCGTTGGGTATTGTCCAATAATAAATCAACAACTATTAATCCTCCCAATGATAATACAATCCCTATTATTATTCCCATTCCCATTATCAAAAGTAAGCAAATCTCTGCCGGAGTTCATTATGATCAAAACAAATTATTGATCAGTGTCGATGCGTTCATTAAGGATGTTGAAGGCATTACAACGCGAAGTCAAGGCTTCCAAAACCAATATCAGTTTGCCAATACCGTTGGCAAGTATCGAGTAAAGGGAGTGGATTTTTTGATCAATAAACAGTTTGATGCTTTTAGCACTTGGTTGAGTTACTCCTATGCCAAAAATGATTACACCTTTAAAGATTTGAACAAGGGCCAATCCTTTCCAAATAATTTGGACATTCGTCATGCCGCAACCTTCGCTGGCACCTATACCATAGAAAACTTTAAACTGGCTTTGGGCGTTAATTGGCATTCTGGGAAACCGGCCACTTTTCCATCTGAAATTCAGGACAGTTCCAATAACCGTATTGAATATGATTCCCCAAATAGTGAACGTTTAAAAGACTATATAAGGACTGATTTTTCAACGACCTATACTTTTGATTTGAGCCCCAAATCGACTGCCATTATTGGAGCTTCCATTTGGAATCTTCTTAACAAAAAAAATATTATCAATACTTATTATACTTTGGATGACGAAAATAACATCAATCCCGTGGAAAATGTGTCACTGGGCATTACTCCCAATGTGAGCATAAGAGTTCACTTTTAATGTAAAATCCTTATATTTATAGGGTTAACATATTTTTACAATCAATAAATTTACATTATGAAAACTTATGCAACTTTTAGTCGCCCCTCAAAGTCCTTAACCCTTTGCCTTGCTATTATAATGATTTCACTTGTTTTTCAATCTTGTAAATCGGACAAAAAAGAAACGAAGGCCGAAGTGGAAAAGGAAAATGTGATTGATGTACTTACGGAAAATATGGATTTCCAAATGCCGGATACCATACCCTCGGGTTGGGTCACTTTTAGCTACAAAAATGCCTCCCCACAAACCCATTTCTTGATGGTGGACGACTATCCTGACGGTAAGACCTTGGATACGGTCAAAGCCAAGGTTTTACCTCCTTTTGATGCAGGTATGAAGCTCATCAATGAAGGTAAAGCAGAAGAGGGTTTTGCGGAATTTGGCAAGTTTCCAG
>DASWKU010000030.1:0-1968 GCA_036396455.1 Flavobacteriaceae bacterium | reverse complement strand
ACCACAACGGCCCAACGATAGCCTATAATTTTATCGGCAAAATAACCGCCCAGCATAGTGGACAAATACACCAATCCCACATAAGATCCAAACAGCGACATGGCATGTTCCCGAGGCCAATCCCAACCTCCACCAAGTAATTCAGTGGTCAAAAACAGCACCAAAAGTGCACGCATGCCGTAAAACGAAAAACGTTCCCACATTTCGGTAAAAAACAATACAAACAGACCTGATGGATGTCCTAAAACGGTGCTTTTGAAAAATTGGTCTGTTGAATTTTCGGTCATATAGAGATTTTTATGGTTATTAGCTTTTAATATTCAAATTGCTCATTTTAATCATCATGCATGATACGCTCGTTATCTTCAGCGCCATGAGTCAAAACTTCCAATTTTTTCCTGAATACCATTACCAACAACCCAAAAAGGACACAAAAAACGGCAATTCCCGTAAAAATGGTGTATTCTCCAAAACTTTCGGAAGCTTCCCCAAGTAAACCTGCCAATTTATTTCCAAAGCCTGTCATAGCAAAATAAACACCCATCATAAGGGAAGCGTATTTTAAAGGTGCCAATTTTGTAATATAAGATAAGGCAACAGGAGAAATGGAAAGCTCACCAATAGTATGAAATAAATAGGCCAGCACCAACCAGTACATGGCAGAAGAGCCATTGGTTTCATATTGTGCTGCTGCCGCTGTCATGAAAAAGAATCCTGTTCCCATGATAATCAAACCAACTATCATTTTAAAAAGTGATGAAGAAACTTTGCCCTTTAATTTTCTCTTAGCCCAATAAGCTGCAACCGATGTTCCCAAAAATATGATAAACATTGCATTGAGTGATTGAAACCATGATGCGGGAATTTCCCAGCCCATCAACATCCTATTTGTTTTTTCTGAAGCATAAAGGTTCATTAAGCCTCCTGCCTGTTCGAAAGCCCCCCAAAACACGATCACCAATAAAAATGAGACAAACAGCACAATAACCCGATCCTTTTCAATCTTTGTCAATGGTTTTTTCATAGCTTCCTTATCAACTTCATTTTCAGAAGTTCCCAAATAATTACCCACATGCTTTAAATGTTTTTGACCCGCCAAATATTGAATCAATCCCGCCAACATGCCAATGGCTGCCAGTCCAAATCCATAATGCCAGCCATGAACTTCACCAACATAGCCAACGATTAAACTTGATAAAAATGCTCCTAAATTTATCCCAATGTAAAAAATGGTAAATCCTTTATCCCTTCTAATATCGCCTTGCTTGTACAAACCCCCAACCATCGTTGAAATATTAGGCTTTAACATTCCAACACCTGAAATAATCAAAGTCAATCCAGAATAAAATGCCCACATGGCCTCAACCGATAAAATACCGTGTCCAGCAACCAATAAAATTCCACCTATCAGTACTGATTTCTTTTGTCCCAAAAACTTATCGGCAATCCAACCACCTGGAATAGATGCTACATAAACTAACATGGTGTACCACCCATATAACGCCAAAGCTTCTCCATTGCTCCAACCCAAACCCGCATTATCTCCTTTGGTTTCGGCTACCAAATAAAGGACCAAAATGGCGCGCATCCCATAATAGGAAAAACGTTCCCACATTTCGGTAAAAAATAATACATATAATCCAACGGGATGCCCAAAGAGCTCCTTTTGATGGGCCTGTTTTATTGTTGCGTTTGCCATAAGTAATTTATTAGTTAGTAAACATTGGTTTTTGCTCTTTAATCAGGAAATTCTTTAAGATTCTCACAAAAATCATTTCTGGATTTTTGATAAAATATTGCCAAGTTTACTAAAAATTAAGCAAAAAGCCCCAACTATTAACAGTTAAATATGCAATATTAGTTAACATCCAAAATTTTACAGGCAAGAATAGTATCTTTGTTTGTCTAAAGCAAGGTTAAATGAGCAAAACGATTGAAGGGTTTTCAAAACTCTCCAAATCCAAAAAA
>DASWKU010000029.1:0-4063 GCA_036396455.1 Flavobacteriaceae bacterium | reverse complement strand
AGGTTTCAAGCATTTCCATATCTTCGTTATAAAACAATTGGAACTCCTCTCCAGAAACTGAATGATCCTTAACAGTTAAATATAATTTCTTTTCCTTCATTAAAAAGTAAATCCCGCCCCAGCGGGAATCCAAAATCTATAAAAAATTATGTTACTGTTCCACGTGAAACAATAATCAAAAAGCTGCTCCTTCTATCTGCCCATATAGACCAAAAGCACCGAAACATCGCTCGGTGATACTCCGCTAATTCTTGAGGCTTGAGAAATTGTCCTTGGTCTTATCTTATTCAACTTTTCCCGGCCTTCAAAACTCATGGATTTTATACTAGAGTAATCAAAATTTTCTGGTATCCTAATGTCCTCGAGTCTATTAAGCTTATCTGCATTATTCTTTTCCTTGTCAATATATCCGGAATATTTTACTTGAATTTCCGCTTGCTCAATCTCCTCCTTGTCTAAGTTGTGTTTTTGAATATATGCTTCTACTTTGTCAATTTTCCGAATATCCTGCATTGAAATGTTAGGCCTGGCAAATATTTTGAACAGCTTCCCCGATTGATTTACCATCGCCGAACCATTAACTTCGAGTATAGGATTAATGACTTTATGAGATACGCTAGTCTTCTTAAAAAAGTCAACAAACGCTTCGGCCTTCGAATATTTTTCTTCCATACGCTTTAAGCGCCTTTCACTAACCAAGCCTAGTCCATAACCTTTTGGTGTTAACCTAAAGTCGGCGTTATCCTGCCTCAAAAGCGTTCTATACTCTGCGCGTGAAGTAAACATTCTATAGGGCTCTTCTGTCCCTTTAGTTATTAAATCATCAACCAAAACACCAATATAGGCCTCATTGCGTTTTAATATAAACTCGTCTTTGTTTTGTACTTTTAATGCGGCATTAATCCCGGCCATCAATCCTTGTGATGCGGCTTCTTCATAACCGGTTGTTCCATTAATTTGGCCAGCAAAAAACAAACCCTCAACTAATTTGGTTTCTAAAGTATGCTTTAATTGTGTGGGTGGAAAATAATCATATTCAATAGCATAACCGGGCCTGAAAAATTTCACGTTTTCAAAGCCCGATACAGAACAAAGCGCTTTAAATTGAACATCTTCTGGAAGTGAAGTTGAAAATCCATTCACATAAACTTCAACAGTATTCCAGCCTTCAGGCTCAACAAACAATTGGTGTCGATCCTTGTCGGAAAAACGATTTATTTTATCTTCAATCGAAGGGCAATAACGCGGTCCGGTACTCTTTATTCTGCCATTAAACATAGGCGAGCGATCAAAGCCTTCCCGGAGCAAATCATGAACCTTAGGGCTGGTATAAGTCATGTGGCAGTCCTTTTGCTGTTTTAATGGCTGTGTAATATCAGAAAACGAAAACTTCTCTGGGATATCGTCTCCAGGTTGAACTGTCATTTTGGAATAATCCAAAGAACGACCATCAACCCTAGGGGGTGTTCCGGTTTTCATTCTACCAGAATCAAATCCCAAATGAACAAGTTGTTCGGTTAAGCCCGTTGCAGCTCTTTCGGCAGCTCTTCCTCCACCAAAATTCTTATCCCCTATATGAATAAGCCCATTTAAAAAAGTGCCATTGGTCAAAACAACTGTTTTTCCTTTGATCTGAATTCCTAATGATGTTGTAACGCCAACAACTTTATGGTTTTCAATAAGCAACCCCGAAACCATTTCTTGATAAAAATCGAGGTTAGGGGTTCTTTCAAGCATCAAACGCCAGTCTTCGGCAAAGCGCATCCTATCGCTTTGAACTCTTGGGCTCCACATAGCAGGCCCCTTAGATTTATTTAACATCTTAAATTGAATGGCAGAGGTGTCGCTAACTATTCCACTGTATCCACCTAGCGCATCAATCTCTCTAACAATTTGTCCTTTAGCAATGCCCCCCATGGCAGGATTGCAAGACATTTGGGCAATATTTTGCAGATTCATGGTAACAAGTATGGTTTTGCACCCCATATTGGCGGCGGCGGCGGCGGCCTCACTACCAGCATGACCAGCTCCAACTACTATGACATCATATAACTCGCTAAACATTTTAAAGCTCCTTGTTATTAAACAAATCGTTCCACGTGAAACAATTGCTGTTTATATTTTTGAGTTTGCAAATATACACCGATTTGTTTAATATGGCTATAGGGTGTTTAAGTAGTGGTTTTCTTTCTCCCTCATTTGTATTATATCATTTTTGGATTTGTCATTATATCCACAATAATGTAAAACACCGTGAACCATAACTCGATGTAATTCTTCTAAAAACTCCACATTAAATTCATTTGCATTGTCCAGTACCCTTTCAATAGAAATATAAATATCGCCATGAATTGTTTTTCCTAGGGTATAATCAAAGCTAATGATATCCGTTAAGGTATCATGGTTTAAAAATTCCATATTTAGATTTAACAAATATTCGTCATCACAATAAATATAATTTATCTCACCTTCATTAAACCCCTCAGAACTTATTACAAAGGAAATCCATTTAGATAATTTAATCTCGTTATCAAGATTAAAATCGGTCTCATAATTAAAGCTGATCATCGCCTTTTTTAAAATACTCCTGGACTTTCTTTTTATAAACTTGATGCAAAGGTAATATTTGTCTGTTTAAAATTTCAGTGGTGTTAAAATATTCTTTGGCCTTAGGTGTTGCGTCATTAACAGAGCTTTTAAATTGCTTAAGGTTGGTTTCAGACACTCGTTTGTTGTCTAGTCCTTGAACAAAGGATGCATTTTCTAGTTTTAAAAGCTGATACTGAAGATCCATCATCTTTTGAAGCGTCTGGTTGGTAAACCCTTTATTGATTAAATCCAATTCTACCTCTTCCATTTTCTTTAAGAGACCCTGACCCTCTCCTTTTTCTCCGGCCTCCCCCAGCTTGTCCTGTAGTGCTTGTCTTAATTGTTGTTGCCTCTGATATATTTCATACAGTTCCCCATTAATTTCTTCATTGTTCCCTTCTCCTTGTCCATCTTGTCTGCCATCCAAATTTTCTGATTCGTTGTTTCCTTTGTTATTTTTCGGTTGGCCTTTTTCTCCGTTTTTTAAGCCTTTTTCCATTTCTTTATTAAGTTCTTCTTGGCTCATAATAATGTCTGGCAACTGCATTTCCTGGTTACCTTTTCCTTGACCAGGAGCCATGTTCATTTGGGCTTCCATATTATCCAAAATGTCGCTTAAAAAACTTGCCAAAACGTTTGTAGAGTTTACTGTGTACTGCTGTGAAGAAATTCCTTGATATACCTGATTTTCAGATAGTTGCTCTAATGATTTATCAATATTAAAAAAAACTTCGGTAATTTGCTTGTTAATCTGCTCAGATATTTTTGGTTGCCTTAATGAGAGCGCAAAAAGACTATCGTCAATATGTTCAAAATGCTCTCTCAGCCCACTTTGTTTACGCAAATATTTACCGTATTGGTTATTGTTGATATCGATGCCTCTAAATGTATTCATCAAATTTTCTTGATCAAAAGAAAACAATACGAGGTTGTCCAATATCTGCCTCAACATTTCAGCGTCTTCACTCAATTGATCTGCTCCTCCAGACATCATGGATTGCTTCATAAGTTCACTCAATTTTTTAATGTTTTGAGCAGCCTTTTTTTGTTTTTGTTTAGCGGCTTGCTGATTTTTCTGAGATTGTTCACTGTTACCTTTATTGTCATTTTCTTCCCTTTGTAAAAGTTCTTCAGATGCTTCTTGCTGTTCTTTTTTGATTTCTTCCTCGGCAGGCTTATCTTGTTGTATGTCTAAAGGCTTTTGAAGGGCTTTATTGTCTCTTTGCAGTTCAGCCAATTCCTTTTGAAATTCTTCAAATGCTTGATTTAATTTATCCTGCTCCTCTTTTGTGTTTTTTTCTTCGTTTTCCTCTGAAAGTTTGTCTTGCTGCTTTGCAAGTTGTTCAAGTTCTTGCTGCAGTTTTTCGGCCTTTTTGGCCACATAATAACGTTTGGTCAATTCCAGCAGTTGTTGTAAACTGCGCTGTTTGTTCTTATTTTGCTTGGCAAGTTGTTCAAGTTTTTCTGTGAATTC
>DASWKU010000028.1:0-4355 GCA_036396455.1 Flavobacteriaceae bacterium | reverse complement strand
TTATTCACGGTAATTTCACTTTTTTTTATCGCGTTAGATTCTTAATTGTTTAATTTAGGGACAACTAATTTAACTTTTATGAAAATCTATGGTTTTGCATTCCTTTGTTCGTTAATCATAACGATTTCGGGCTATAGCCAAAAAAAGCCGCCACTTAAAGTTGCCGTTATTGGTCTCACCCATACCCATGTGCATTGGATACTGGGCAGCCAAAGAGGCGATGTTGAAATTGTCGGAATTGTGGAACCCAACAAAGATTTGGCAAAGCGTTACATGGAACAGCATGGCTATAGCATGGATATTGTTTTCGATACCATGGATGACATGCTCAAGGTGGTAAAACCGGAAGCCGTTACCGCTTTTGGGACGATATTTGAACATTTGGAGGTCGTGGAAAAATTTGCTCCCTTGGGCATTCATGTGATGGTCGAGAAGCCTTTGGCTGTTAGTCTTGAGCATGCCAAAAAAATGCAAGCTTTGGCCAAAAAGTATAATATCCAGTTGCTCACCAATTATGAAACCACCTGGTATGCAACCAATCATAAGGCTTATCAAATGATCCATGAAGAACATGTCATAGGACCATTACGTAAAATTGTGGTACATGATGGGCATGAAGGCCCAAAAGCGATCGGTGTCAATATAGAATTTTTGGATTGGTTGACCGATCCCATTCTAAATGGAGGAGGGGCTTTGACCGATTTTGGTTGCTACGGTGCCAATTTGGTAACCTGGTTGATGAAGGGTGAACGACCAGTTTCTGTAACGGCCGTAACACAACAAATAAAACCTGATATTTATCCTAAAGTGGATGACGATGCCACCATTATTGTGCAGTATCCAAAGACCCAGGCTATTTTACAGGCCTCATGGAATTGGCCTTTCAGTAGGAAGGATATGGAAGTTTATGGCAAAACGGGATATATCCTGGCCGATAACCGATCTGAAATGCGTGTGCGTTTACAAAGTGAGGAAACAGCACATTTGGAAATCTTGGATGAACGCCCAGCTCCTTATGATGACCCCTTTGCCCATTTGGCAGCCGTTATACGTGGTAAGATTACCATGCAAGATTACGACTTATCGACTTTGGAAAACAATATGCTGGTGGTTGAAATTTTGGAAGCCGCCAAGCAAAGTGCCAAAACCGGTAAAACAGTGTTTTTTGAACATTGAAAGAGAGTTTAACACTGCTTTTTTAGCACAGTTATGTTGTTGCAGCCATTTTTTGTCTGCATGCTTACTTAACATCGTTCTCTGAAGTTATCGGTTTAGGAATTGTTAGAAAGTAAACCATTACCAATAGCGTTGCACTGGCTGTCATTATAAATGCAATTTTTGCGCCTAACCAAAACCAAATAAGCCCTGTAAGCGAACTTGCTATCATTGTACAAATACTTTGTAATCCGGTAAATGTTCCTATGGCTGTCGCCGTATCTTTTCGGTCAGAGATATTTGAAATCCACGCTTTTGAAATTCCTTCTGTTGCTGATGCATAAACACCATAGAGAAAAAACAACCCGAAAAAGATATACAGGTTTGTATTTACTGACATGCCAAAATATACTGAGGCAAATATGGCAAGACCGATGATGAAAATTGTTTTCAGGCCCACTTGATCCGCAAGAATGCCAACAGGAAAGGAAAACAAAGCGTAAATAAGATTATAGAAAATATAAACCCCTATAACCATGGTGTCATTGAGTCCCGATTGCTTTGCCTGAAGTAAAAGAAAAACATCCGAACTGTTGAACAAGGTAAATACTAGAAGTCCAATTACAACTTTTCTGTATTCTGTCGGACTTGTTTTCCAGTAATTCAAGAAAGAAAAAAAAGGTGTCTTTACTTTTGGTTTATGTTCGTTTGTTTTTTCGGCCTTAAGATTAAATGAAGATAAAACTGCAAACAGCCCGGGAACAAATGCAATAAAAAAAAGTGTCCTATAGTCTTGCGGATAAAAGTGCAGATAAAGTAAGGCCAACGAAGGTCCAATAACGGCTCCTAAGGTGTCCATTGAACGATGAAACCCAAAAACCTTTCCTTTTGTTCCTGATGTTGCTTCGTCTGAAAGAATGGCATCTCTTGCCCCCGTGCGAATACCTTTACCGAAGCGATCCATTGTGCGTGCAAAAAAAATCCAAATCGGGAACGTAAATATGGCCATCATGGGTTTTGAAATGGCACTAAAAGCATAACCTATTTGCACAAAGGGAACCCGTCTGCCTGAAATATCTGAAAGTTTGCCGAAATAGCCTTTGCTAAGTCCTGCCGTTGCCTCGGCAATTCCTTCGAGTATTCCTATGAGCACAATTGAAAACCCAATGGTCTTTAAGTAAATCGGCATTATGGGATATAGCATTTCACTTGCTGTGTCCGTAAACAAGCTCACCAATGATAAAATCCAAACGGTCCGGGAAATATATTTCAAAATTTTCTGATGTTTCTTGCAGAATTTTCTACTCTGCCTTATTTTAGGGTCGTACACAACGGTTTTCAGCTAAAAGAGGCAGCTCATCACCACTTCCAAACTTAATTAAAAGCACAACATTGTGGGTAACGAAAAAAGTTAAAAAAGTTCATTGGAGCCACAACGCCAGCTATCTTTTTAAAGAACTGTTATAGACCATCCTATTTCCCCGCTTTGTATCGTATAACCTCAGCTCTTTCGATAGTTATGAGTCCGCCTGACTTTGTCTCCTCAAATAAGTGTTCGACTGTTTTGGTAAATTCCTTGATTTTTTCTTCAGTATCTACAATTTCAACAACCATAGGCAAATCCGATGAGATTTCAAATAGTTTTGCAGTATGGACTTTTGAGTTTGCACCAAAGCCCATTATTCCTCTTGTAACTGTCGCACCCAAAAGTCCCTGTTTTTTTGCTTCAAACACTAAAGTTTCGTAAAGTGGTTGTTGTCCTACCTTGTCAGATTCACCTATGAAAATGCGGAGTAGTTTTGCTTTAGGATTGCTTTCCATAATCAAAGAAGTTTAATAATTGAAATACCAATGAAAGTAGCGGCCAGTCCAAGCAAAACACTTGAAATAACGTAGGCAGAAGCATGTATGAATTGTCCATCACGGATCATGTTAACAGTATCATTGGAAAAGGCAGAAAAAGTTGTGAAGCCACCCATAACTCCTGTTGCCAAAAAAAGACGCCATTCTTGACTGATGTTGCCCCTGTCGCTCAGTCCAAATACAAGTCCAATGAGAAAACAGCCTAAGATGTTCACTCCTAAAGTTCCAAAAGGAAAAGTGGACAGAAACTTAGTTTGAATAAATTGAGAAAATAAGTACCTAATTGTTCCTCCGATGAAACTGCCTGTACCAATTGCTAATATTAATTTCATTGTTTACCTAAATGTTTAATTGATGCACATTGTTTTAGACTTGCCTATAACTGCAGGGTTAAATGTGGTTCTGCATTGAGAATGAAAAGATAATAAATTTATGCAACAATAATTTGGAAAAAGATATAAACATTTGGATTAATCATCTCAAATTTATGAGATTGGGAATTCGATAAGCAAAACCAAATTACCAAAACTTGCGTTTGCTATCGCAAAATCAAGGTTGCCCAATGATGAGAACTTTGCCTGTCTGCCGACAGGAACGAAGTTCGACTATTTTCCTGAAAAAACCCAAATCCTAAAATCAGGGTTGATAAACCAAACCGCGGTGTGGCTTTAGCGCATCCCGTATGGGTTTCAGGTCCTGCTCATCAACCACCATAAACGCTATGGCATGCAGGTCGGTCAAGGCTTCAATTCCAGTAAAATAGATGTTTAATTTTTGGATGGCAGCGTATTCTTTAAGATGGATTTCATGATGTTCCGCTATTTTTAGGGCATTGGGACCTCGAAAATCCCAGATCAGTTTAAGCTTACGCATAAGCAACGGACATCCCTTTTTCAGCAAAGTTTTTAAAGTCCTTCATGTACTGCAACGATTGTTTTTTAAAGGCTCCGGGCATGATAAGGGTCATTAAACGCATGGTAAATCCCAGCGGGATAAATTCACTTTTTGAGGTCCATTTGGTGTGGCCTTTTGGGGTTTCTTCAAAATAGTTTTCTTGAATGGTATGAATACCTTTTGCATCATAAGTGCCATGAAATTCATAAGGTAGTTTACGGTGTGTTACGGTTTCTATAAGTTCCATCTCCCGATTTCCCATTTTATAGACCAATTTCATTTTGGCACCATACTGTCCGGGATTTCCAGAAATATGTTCTGTCGACACCAAACCTCTTTGCCAATGTTTCATGTTTTCGGTATTATCAAATTTTTTGATAAATGCTTCCAAAGGCAACTCAACAATAAGTTCAAGGGTGTATTTCATAGCATGGACCTATAAG
>DASWKU010000027.1:0-7711 GCA_036396455.1 Flavobacteriaceae bacterium | reverse complement strand
TTTTTTGGTGTGAAATACGGCAATTGCCACAGGCAGACATTAAAGCCATCCTCTTTCATGTCGGCAATCATTTTTGCTGGGTCATCAAAGCGGTTTTTAGAGAATTCATAATTACATCTCCAATCCGTTTCAAACCAGCCGGTGTCAAAATGAATAACATCACTGGGAATCTTATATTTCCGAAGGTTTTTGGCAATGTCCCTGCCTTCCTTTTCGGAAAAATACGTGATACGGCTCATCCAAAAGCCAAACGACCAAAGTGGCGGCATTGCTGCCTTCCCTGTCAGGTCTGTGTATTCATCCAAAATATCTTTTGGCTCTCCAATAAACACAAATAAATCTGCTTCATCATCACCAATCATCATGGAATTAGCTCCATTGAAATACTTTCCGAAATCGACAGTAATGGGCGTAGAGTGGTGCATGAACACACCATAGCCACGACTGCTCATATAAAACGGAATGGGTTTGTACATGGTTTCATTTTGTACGCCGTTGGCATCATCGGTCCAAAGAATGACTTTTTGCCCACGTTTATTGAACTGCGTGAACGATTCGCCACAGCCAAAGATTTTTTCTTCAGGAGACATGGAAAACACGGCATCCATACTTCTGGAGTAGTCATCTGCCCTTCTAACAAAAGAAAATGGTGTAACAGGCGTAAAGGTACTTTTAACATCATCCAAATGTAATGTACCGGTCAGTAGTTTTCCGTTTGCATCATATATATAGACGTGCCAAGGTTTTTGGGTAATAACAACAGTGCCTTTGCTGCTTGTGTATTTATGCCCTTCAGCAACTTTAGAATAGATCCATAAATTTCTGGCGTCATTTGCTACGCCATTAACGAGCATTAATGAGGGTTCTTGTTTTCTGAATTGAGGCCCAGAGGTTGTTTTGATCCTTATGGTTCTGTCTGAAACAAATTCAATGGAGAAGGGTAATTCAGGCGACTCGGCATATTCTGTTGTTGGAAACTCATTAGCAGTTACAGGGACAAGCCTGCTCAACATATTGTCAAAGGCCTGTCTTGTGGCCATATTATAGCGCAGGTATTTTATGATGCCTTTACCGGTTTCCGGGTCAAAGGAGGCCAGTTCATCTGCCAAATAATAGGTGTTTCTGTAGTCTGTAAAATCTTGGCTAATGTCTGGTGGTTCGTTCAAAACATTGGTGTGTTGAATTTGGGCAGATGTAAAGCTTGTAAATAATAAAATATTTAGTGGCACAAGGAGCCCAAGGGCATTCTTTATGGTTTTGAGCATGGTATAAAGTTTACTAAAATAAGAATGATAGTGTTGAAGGTATCATTTTCATTTTATTATTAAGTTTAAGAATTTTTTAATTACATTAAAAAAAATATGTTTTAGTTGGGTTTTAGGTATTGTTAAGTGATAAATAATAATATCCGTTTTTTTATTATACCAATAAAAATATAAAAAGGACCCTAAGAAACGTTTAGGGTCCTTTTTTAACTAGAAAAACTAACTCAAACTAGATATTTAAAGTTTTTATTCTGGTTTAAAAACCCATGTCCAACCTGTTCCCCAGGCTCCATTGGGGATATACAGAACCATTTTATCTTCTGTTAATTCAACAATATTATAGATACCACTTGGGTTTTCTCCACCATCTACGGCCCCTAAAATGTTAGGCCCAACAACCATTAACTTCTGATTTTTAACATCCAACACAAAGCTTCCAACTATAGGCGAGGCTGATGGCCCGCTGTAGTAAGTAAAATTCGCTGCACCGTCTAAATCAAAATGCATTTTACCTGCTGCATCACTTGGAGGACAACAATCGCCTGCGGCATTCCACCATAGCCCCCATGGATTATCAGCCGGGTCCGACATAAACCACCATAATCTTCCATCAGGATCTGGACCTCCATCAAAGACCCATGTTTTACCCGCAGCAGTATCTGTACCAACAAGGTCATACCAGTCTTGATCCAATGCATGGTCAAGCTGATCTATTTGAACATCAATGGTCTTTGTAAAGAATTCTGATCCTAAAGTTCCTGTGTAGGTAAAAGTAGCTGTACCGGGAATTGGATAAATAAAGGTAATCTTATCTGTAAGTGCTTTACCTAAGTTATAATCCCAATAGCCCGTAATGCCTGGTGTTACCATTTGCAATGTAATTTCATTACCTCCTGCTGTACTTTGGGTGGCCACCAACTCCACGCCAGCAACATCGGTTGTATTTTTCAAATCCAGTTCATCTACATTAGGTTGACATGCTATAAACATGAGCACTAACGAAGCCATAAATAGATTTGTTTTTTTATTTATTTTCATTTTTTCTAATTTTATTGGTTATACAATTAATCCCACCCTGGGTTTTGTTCGTAAATACCATTGGCCAATCTCATTTCAGTTTCTGGTATTGGAACCAACCCTTTAGTTTCACTTCTGTAATTTGCATGATATGTGGCAGGTGTTCCTGAATTTCTTACATTAAGGGTATAATTAAATGCTGAATCAACATCTCCCCAACGCACCAAATCAAACCAACGTAGCCCTTCAAAAGCAAATTCATGAAGACGTTCTTGTTTTAAGGCAGCCAATGAATAGCCTATTGAAGATAATCCAGCTCTATTACGTACCGCATTTAGCCCATCGGCTGTTTCTGTAATTTCTGAATGCATCAATAACACATCAGCATAGCGCATAAAAATAAAATCTTGTGCATGCATCAATTGTAAATCTGCGTTGCCCCAGTTATATAATTGCACAAACATACCTGTTACAGTATTATTATTTGTTGGGTCTTCATACTGCAGAGATGTGTACTTTTTACTGAAAAACCCTGTTTCGTGATCCCCTTTATCACCAACATATCCAGCTGTTCCTTGATCTGCTTGACCAACTTGAAGAATAGAACCTACTTTTCTTGGATCACTGTCATCCCATTGACTCCATAAGGTAGGATTTACTGTGCACCACCCCCAACCTTGTCCAAAAGGGACCAGTGAGTTATCGCGAAGAGATTCAAATAAAGCAAGTCTATTTGTATAAATGTTTCCGTTACTCCATTGCCAATCGCCAAACGAAAAACGTTGTACAAACATGGATTCAAAATTTCCTGTACCAAAAGTTGGTGAATGCCCATCTTGGCCTACCCAAGATAACCCTTCTGCCTGGGCCCATGGCAATTTTGTTGTTCCCGAAGCTTGATTTACATAAGAGTAAGGCCATAAATTTCTAAAGTCAGGTGTCAAATGATATCCACTATTATTTATACAATCCTGTAAATAAGCTGCTACCTCTGAAGCACTCAATGATCCACCATCGGCCAAAGGTAAATCACTGGTTGAGGTGCCTTCCATATTGGTCATATATCCTGTGTAATATAAATATGCACGGCCCAAATAAGCTTCAGCCACCCATTTATTGGCATGGCCATAATCAGATTCGGGAATATTTGGGAATGGAGTGCTAGGTAAGGTTTCGATTGCTAATTTTAAATCAGATGCAATTTGCGCATAGGTTTCAGAATATGAAGCTCTTGGAAGATCCCTAGGGGTATCAATAGCAATAATAAGGGGTACTCCGCCAAAAAACTTAGCCAATCTAAAATAATAAAAGGCCCTCATAAACAAAGCTTCTCCAATGGCTTGGTCTTTAAATGTTTGAGCTTCTTCTGGACTAGGGAAGAATCTTGAAAAATCGGCATCGGCTGTTTTTTCAATAATGGCATTGGCCCTAGAAATCCCATTGTATGATTGTACCCACATATCACGATATGTATCTTCTGCTGGGTCTTCAAAGTTATCAACCCATTTAGCTGATTTATCGTCTGGTCCACCGCCACCTAACATCATATCCGACATTAAATTTGCAGCCATAGATTCATTACTATGTACGTTAGGAGTATATATAGCATTGTAAACACCTGCCATGGCCTCTTCTATATCTGTAGGAGTTTTGTAATAACTTTCCAAACTTTTTCCGTAAAGATTCTCTGTATCTAATTCTTTATCTGTACAACTAGATGCAACAATCATTGTTGCAGTAGCTATAACTATAATATATTTCATTTTTTTCATTTTCTAATTTTTTTATTAAAAGTCAACACTCATTCCAAACATTACTGTTCTTGCTTGTGGATACAATCCAAGATCTATACCTGAAGCCCAACCTACATCATGTCCAAAGCGAACCTCAGGATCCATACCATCATAATTGGTAAACGTATGCAAGTTATTTACAGACACATACAATTTAAGGTTTGTTATCGCAGCGGCATCAGCAAACATTTCTCCAAAATCATATCCAACGGTTAGATTATTAATTCTTACATAATCTGCATTTTGCATAAAAATATCAGAAATATATTGTGTATTTCTATTGGAGGTATAACTCAACCGTGGCCAACTTGTTGAAGTACCTTCTCCATGCCAGCGATTAAATATGCTTGAGGTATAGTTTTGAGTAAAATTATCCGCAAATGAACGATACGATTGCATAACTTGCATTCCAAATTTTCCAGTAAGCGTTGTATTAACATAAACCCTTTTATACTGTAAATGTAATTGCAAACCTGCTTCAAAATCTGGATTAGGATTTCCTAAATAAACCTTATCAGCTTCATCAATGACACCATCTTGGTTTTGGTCTACAAAACGAACATCCCCAGGACGTTGGTCAGCAAAGTAAGGTGTACCATCGGTAGGTTTTACATAAGCATCAACTTCTTCTTGATTTTGTAAAATCCCATCGGTTTTAAAACCATAAAAGTAACCAATTGGTTGCCCAACCTCAACTCTTGAAACCTCAGAAGTTCCTTGTGATAGTACATGGCTTGGTCCATGAATGACGCCATCTGTATTGGCTATTCTTGTAACCTCGTTCTTGTTATGTGCTCCGGTTAATGTGATACCATATTCAAAATCACCTAAATGATCATTCCAGTTTAACACCAACTCAACACCTTTATTTTCAATATCACCTCCATTAATAAATGGGGCTCCCGCACCAGATGTACCTAAAATAGGCGCTTCGACCAACCAGTCCTTAGTTGTTTTTTTATACCAATCAAATATGACCCCAAATTTTGAATTGAACATACGGGCATCAAACCCAATATTTAACTGTTCTGAAGTTTCCCAAGTAACATCAGGATTTGTAACCTTTTCAGGATAGGATGTTACTCCTGATACAGGTTTTGTATCGCCAAAGAAATATCCTGGGAATACATACGCAATTTGTGATGAATAAATAAAATTGGGAATTGATTGATTACCATTTTGTCCCCAACTTACTCTAAGTTTAGTAAAATCAAGGAAACTTGAACTATTGAACATAAAGTCTTCTTCCGTTAATACCCAACCAGCAGATACAGAAGGGAAAATTCCCCATCTATTGCCTTCTGCAAAATTTGATGAACCATCGGCTCGTACCGTTGCAGAAAGAAGATATTTCTCTTTGTAGTTATATTGCGCTCTTGCGATGTAGGATAATAAACCACCTCCACCGGCAGCCCAATCAGCTCCCCAAGTGTTAATATCACTAATAGTTTCAGGGCTTTGCGTGTTGTTTAAATAAGCATATTTAGGATCTCCAGGAAATAATAAATTACTTCTAGAACCTCCTACTTCAGTATTAATTTGGTTTTTAAGCAACTCAGTACCAACTAAAGCATTTATTTTGTGATCACCAAGTTGCATATCGTATGAAAGGGTTGTTGACCATGTATAATTGCTGCCTAAATATTGATTTTGTGAAGCACCGTCAACGCCATCCAGATAAAGTATGCCCAAATGATAGGTTGGATTCATTGATCTGCCCCAACCAAACCAGGAATCAATGCCATAAGACGTTCTGAATTTTAAATCTTTTATGGGTTCAATTTCCACAAATACGTTTCCAACAATATTATTTGATTTATTATAATTATAGTTGCTACTGTAAAACATCTGTGCCACAGGATTTGTTTGACCGGTAGCTATACCGTCTAAAGTAGGTGAAAAACCAAACTCATTCACATTACTGTCAATAGATTGTTGCCAATATGCAGGCATTAAAGGATTTGTAGTCAATGCATTATGTAAGTCGTTCCAATAAATATTCCCTGTTCTTACACTTCTGTTTTGTGTATTGGTATAGGTAAAGTTTTCTCCGACAGTAATTATGGCGTGTTCGTCATTCTTTTTTAGCACCATTTGAGTGTTCATTCTTGCTGTGAATCTTTTATATGCAGCATCGATTATATCACCACCGATGATACTTTTTTGATCTAAATAAGAAGCTCCCAAAGAATAAATAATATCTTCACTGCCTCCAGAAATATTTATGGCATGACTTTGAATTGGTGCATTTTCTTGTGTCATTTCATCAATCCAGTTGGTACCTTGCCAACCATCTTGAAGTTTTGCCCAAATTTCCTCACCTAATTGTGTTCCTAATCCGGGATAGTTTGTTTCCAGCCAAGTATTGTTTTTAAGCATCGCTTCCCAATCGTTTGGCGCCAACCCGTCATTAACACGACTCTCATCCATAATATACATATACTCCTGAGCATTTAAAGGATCTAAATTTTTGTATATGTTTTGAAACCCATAGTACGTGTCATAACTAATTTTGGAGGCACTATTTTTTTTGCCTTTTACTGTGGTTACCAATATAACACCATTTGCTGCTCTTGAACCATAAATGGCAGCAGAAGCGGCATCTTTTAAAACATCAATGGATGCGATATCAGATGAATTCAAATAATCAATGTTGCCTACAGCTATACCGTCAACAATATATAATGGATCAGAATTACCAATAGTACCTAAACCACGAATTGTTATTCTTGTACCAGAGCCAGGAGCACCATTATTTCTTGTAACACTAACACCTGCTGCTACGCCTTGAAGTGCTTCCATAGCTGTTCCTGTATTAAGGGCAGCAATATCCTCTCCCTTTACATTAACACTGGCCCCTGTTACGAGTGCCTTCTTTTGAGTACCATAACCAACCAATACCACCTCCTCTAAGGAAGCAACATCTTCTATTAATTTTATATTGAGATTGGTTTGACCATTAACAGAAATTTCCTGTTTTAAAAAGCCAACGTACGAAATGACCAGTATGGCGTTTTCGTTGGAAACCTCCAAAGTAAAATTTCCATCAAAATCTGTTTGTGTACCGTTTGCAGTATCCTTTTCCAAAACGTTTGCTCCTGGCAGTGGTTGCCCAAAGTTGTCGGTTACGGTCCCGGTAACAGTCCAACCTTGATCTGGTTGGTCTTGTAGATTGGATTCAATGGGAGTTATCACCGAAGTTTTTGATGCCACCTTTTTTAATAGAAATATTTGGCTGTCCAAAATATTGTAGGTTGTTTCAGTGTTTGAAAATACCTCATCCAAAATTTTTGCAACAGGTTCTTTTTCAACATTTATGGATAAGGTTCGGGTGAGATCGACGTCTTTAATTTTATAAACAAATCGAAATTCGGTAGTGCTTTCAATTTGGTCTATAAGTTCACCAACGGTTACATTGTCTAAGTTTAATGAAATTTTTGTTTTTTGGGAATACGACGTATTCGCCTGAAGGGTAAAAAAAGCAATAAATATAAATAATGTACTAAGCTTCATCTTTAAATCGAATTTTATTAATGGTAGATGATGGCTCCTTTCTTTATTAAGAAGTTTTTTCATACTTTTGAAATGTTAATTGTGGTTATTAGTTTAGTTTTAATCACATCTTTAATAATCGGG
>DASWKU010000026.1:0-17245 GCA_036396455.1 Flavobacteriaceae bacterium | reverse complement strand
CGTGTGATTTATGCCATGATTTCAAATTTTCAAAATAGAATAGATGTATTACAAAACGTATTAAAACAAATAGAAGAAGTAAAACAATTAAACAAAAACAACAATGAAAACAACACTACTATATAGAACAGCTTTGATCCTATTTTTGATCCCATCAATTGCATTAGGAAGCAACATTGAAAAATGGGGTGGGAAACATACCAAAGAAAAAACTATAAAAAAAGAATTTACTGTCAATAAAGACGCATTACTCAAAGTCAATAACAGTTATGGTAACATTGATGTTGTGACCTATGCCGGCAATACAGTTTCTATTGAGGTCAAAATCAAAACGAACGGGAATGATGAGGAAAAAGTGCAAAAAAAACTGGATGACATCACTATAGAATTTAATGGAACACCATCTTTGGTTGAAGCCAAAACAAGATTCGATAAAAATAAATCCAGCAGTTGGTGGAATTGGGGAAAGAACAACAACGTGAACATGGAAATTAACTATGTCATAAAATTGCCCATTACCAATAGTGTGGATTTGAACAATGACTATGGCAGCATAAATTTGGATAAACTGGAAGGAAGGGCAACCATTAACTGTGATTATGGTAAAATTACGACCAAAGAACTCATGGCCGATAACAATTCGCTTAGTTTTGATTATACCAATAACAGCTATTTTGAATATATAAAAAGCGGAAAAATCAATGCTGATTATAGTGGTTATACTGTCGGGAAAACCAAAAACCTACAGGTTTCCGCAGATTATACCAAATCTGTAATCGAAGTTGCCGAGGATGTCAACTATAATTGTGATTATGGCTCAGTTCATATTGAAAAAGCCAATAATGTAACCGGAAATGGCGATTATTTAACTGCAAGATTGGGCGATATTTATAAAAATGTGAATTTAAAAGCAGATTATGGCTCCATTGAAATCAAGCAAATGACGGCAAATGCAGGAAATCTTAGTATTGCATCCAATTACACAGGGATAACCATCGGATACAATTCCGCTTATAATTTCAATTTTGAAATTGATTTGGAGCATGCTTCATTGCGAGATAAGGAAGGCCTGCAAATTTCCAAACAACGAATTGAATCTTCAGATAAGCATTATTCAGGCTATTATGGTAATTCCAATTCTGGAAACCTCATTAAAATAAACTCCGATTATGGCAGTGTATCCCTTAAAAAAATTAATTAATCAAAAAACAATAAAAACAATGAAGACAACAATTTTAACATTAGTAACCCTATTCTTTTTAAACGCAGGCCATGCACAATTTTGGGGAAAAGGTGAGAAAATAAAGGGTAATGGCAACGTCACGACCATTACAAGAACAACATCAGATTATGATGGTATTAGTTGTGCAGGTTCTTTTGACTACATTCTGGTTTCAGGAACTGAAGGTAAAATAACCATTGAAGGAGAAGAAAATTTGCTCAAATATGTTGTTACCGAAGTAAAGGACAATAAGCTAGTGGTAAAAACAGAAAAAAACATCAATTTAAGTCCAAGCTCAAACAAAACCATTAAAGTGACCATTCCTTTTAAAGATATTGATAATATTTCACTTGCAGGCTCGGGTGATTTGACAAACATCGATACCATTACGGCAACAGATTTAAAAGTGTCGCTTGCAGGTTCAGGTGATATCGTTTTGACCATTGAAACCACTAGTGTTAAAGGCAGCATTGCGGGTTCTGGGGATTTGACCCTAAAAGGAAACACAAACGATTTAGAGGCAAGAGTAGCGGGTTCAGGAGACTTTCACGGTTTCAATCTACAAGCCAACAATACCGATGTTTCCATTGCGGGTTCTGGTGATGCAGCAGTGGTAAGCAAAGAAAGCTTAAAAGCTCGTATTGCGGGTTCCGGTAATATTGAATATAAAGGAAATCCTAATAAAGAAGACTCTAAAGTTGCAGGATCGGGCAGTATTAGAAGCAATTGATATTTAAGTGTTAAATAGCAATAAAAAGTCATTTTCTTAAACAGAAAGTGGCTTTTTATTTTGTATTATTTTTGGGAACTCTAAATAATAATATTATTCCAATTAAAAAGAAGATAAATAAAAACATGACAGCGTAGCGCATACCTCCTGTTTTTTGGACAATAGCTCCATAAATAGCCAATCCTATCACAAGTCCAATTTTCTCGGTAACATCAAAAAAGCTGAAATAAGAGGTCGTGTCCTTGGTTTCTGGCAAAAACTTTGAATAGGTCGAACGCGATAAGGCTTGAATACCTCCCATGACCAATCCGACTATTGCAGCGGCTATATAAAAATCGGTTGGTGTCTCCATAAAATAGGCATAAAAACACATGCTCATCCAAATAAAATTGATTGCGATTAATGTTTTAATATTTCCAAATTTAGCCGAAGCCCTTGATGTTAAAATCGCACCCAAAACGGCAACGATTTGAATGACCAATATACTAACTATTAGACCAACGGTCTTTTCTCTTTTATTACCCCATACAATTTCTTGTTCCCCAAAATAAGTTGCGACCAACATAATGGTCTGTACAGCCATGCTGTAAACAAAGAACGCTCTTAAATATCGCTTCAATCTTACATTATGTGTCAATCCTTGATAAACTGACTTAAGTTCTTTAAATCCATTTAGAAGCAATCGTCTGGTTACTTTATGCCCATTCGAAACACCTTTTGGCAACATATAAAAGGTATATTGACTAAACAAAATCCACCAAATACCTACAGTAATAAACGTTGTTCGCATAGCCAAAATTGAAGCCGCATCCTTTTCTGCTTCCGTGCTTCCAATATCAAAACCAAACCAGTCCGGTTTCATGACCATCCCCAAATTGATGAGCAATAAAATAACACTTCCGATATAACCCATGCTAAATCCCTTTGCGCTTACTCGGTCCTGCTGCTCTTCATAAGCTATGTCGGGTAAATATGAATTGTAAAACACCAAACTTCCCCAATACCCTATCAATCCAAAGAAATAAAACAATAGGCTCAAATAAATATAGTCCAGGTCGAACCAATACAACCCAATACATCCAAATCCACCCAGATAACAGAAAAATTTCATGAACACCTTTTTGTTACCCACATAATCTGCTATACCCGAAAGTATGGGCGATATAAACGCAACCACCATAAAAGTGAAAGCTGTAATAAATATTATTAATGCCGTGTTTTTAAATTCGAAACCAAAGGCTGGTACTTTGTCTCCACCCATAAAATTTAAGTTTCCATAAAAAATAGGAAAAATGGTTGAGGCAATGGTAAGCGTATAGACTGAATTTGCCCAATCATAAAACGCCCAAGCGTTTAGTAGTTTTTTACTTCCCTTTTCAAGTTGTTTCATAAAAAAACTGCCCTTTAATGAGCAGCTTCTAAAGTAAACAAATATTTTTAAATAGCTTTTAGTATTTTCCCAAAGGTCTAAAAGAGGTCACTCCAAATTTTCTGGCTTCTTCCTTTGCTTTTGGTGCCAATTGAGCTAAATTGGATATCCTTGTATCATTTGATGGATGCGTGCTCAAAAATTCAGGTGGAGCTTGTCCTCCACTATTGGCTTTCATACGCTTCCATAATTCAACAGCTTCATCCGGATTATAACCCGCAATGGCCATTAATTTTATGCCTATTTCATCAGCTTGACTTTCATGGCCTCTACTAAAAGGCAAGGTAACACCAATGGTTGTCCCTACACCATAGGCTTGCATCCAAGCTTTTTGGGCTTCAGTGGATTTACCACTTGTTGCCACTCCCACACCTACTGCTCCTATTTGCTGCAAAACGCCCGAGCTCATACGTTGCTGTCCATGGTTGGCCAATGCGTGTGCCACTTCATGGCCCATAATGGCAGCAATAGCGGTTTCGTTTTCTGCAATTGGCAATATGCCTGTATAAAATACGATTTTTCCTCCTGGCATACACCATGCATTCACGGCTTTATCCTCTACTAAATGATATTCCCATTTATAATCCTTTAAATAATCCTTGAATCCGTTAGCGTTTAACCATCGCTCTGAAGCAGCGGCTATACGTTCTCCAACACGCGTGATCATTTCGGCGTTGGCCGTATTTTTTACAACCTTATTTTCAGATAAAAATTGGTTGTATTGTGCAAAAGATGTTGGAAAAATTTGGGAATTTGGTACGAGAGCTAAGGTTTTATTACCTGTAAATGGATTTGTAGCACAGGATAAATACAATAGTATTGTGAAAAGTGCCACTAAACTATTCTTAAATTTCATATCAATTTATTTTAAAAGATTTGCCCACAAATTTACAAAATTCATACCAAAACATTTCAACTATTCTTTCAACTTGCCTATAAGGTGAAGCTGTGTAAAATTCTTTTCAATCAACATGGATTTGGACCCGTTCACTTTTAAATTTTTTATTGGAATATTTACATTATCAATCTGGATTTTACTTATTTCAAAAGGCAACCCATGAAATTGCAACTCGAAATTTTCGTAATCCGTTATATGTTTTCCTTCTTTATGTTGTTGAATGATCAATTCATTGGGGCGACCCGTCAGTTTGAACGTTCTGAGGCTATAGCGACCTTTTGTATAATCATAACCATCATGAGTGTCATCATATAAAGTGGAATCTTCTTTTCCTTCTTTGTAATACACATCTAAAGTTACCACCTCTATATTTTTCTCATCCACATATTGTTGTACCGGATATTTTGGGATAATGGCTCCTTCTTTCACAAATACTGGCATACTGTCAATGTCTGCATCAACCCACTTTTCTCTGCCCCCTATTTTGATTTCGTCAGTCCAGAAATTGAACCATTTTCCTTTAGGAATATACATCCGTCGTCCCTTTGCATTGGGTTCCATAATAGGACAAATCAGAATTTTGTCACCATATATAAACTCATCTGTTCTATAATGGGTGTGGACATCGTCCTGATCGAACAAAACCAATGATTTTAATATTGGAGTGCCCTCATTAACATGGTGCCAAAATGCCGTATACAAGTAAGGCAACAATTGGTACCTAATTTCAATAAATTTTCTAACAATGGCCGTTACGTCTTCATCAAAAGCCCAAGGTTCCTGATCGCCATGATCACCTGAAGAATGGACCCTAAAAAATGGGTGAAAAGCCCCCAATTGAATCCATCTTGTAAACAGTTCGCCTTGTGGTTGTTCGGCAAACCCGCCAATGTCACTGCCTGCAAATGAATACCCAGACATCGCCAAACGTTGTGTTTGAATGTTGGCAATCCATAAATGTTCCCATGTTGCCACGTTATCACCGGTCCAAGTTGAAGTGTAACGCTGGGTTCCGGAATAGGCAGCCCGGGTTATAACGAATGGTCGTTTGGGATAAATATATTTTTTTAAGCCTTGATAGGTTGCGCGTGCCATTTGCATACCATAAACATTATGGGCTTTTCTATGGCTACAAGGATTTCCATCATAATCATGGCGCACATCATCTGGAAATGTCTTATTTGGCACTTCCATCACCGCAGGTTCATTCATATCGTTCCAAACACCCTTTACCCCAATGTCCCCAATAAGTTCTTTGTACAAACCTGACCACCAATCCCTAGCAGCGGGATTAGTAAAATCCGGGAAATAACATTCTCCTGGCCACACTTTCCCTTTCATATAGGGTCCATCAGCACGTTTACAGAAATAATCCTTTTCCAATGCTTCCTTAAATACCGAGTACTCTTTATCGATTTTAATCCCTGGATCTATGATGGCCACAGTTTTAAACCCTTCATCCAACAATTCTTGGACCATACGCTTTGGATCGGGAAAGTGTTCCTTATTCCAAGTGAAACATCTAAATCCATCCATATAATCAATATCCAAATAGATGGCATCACAGGGTATTTTTAGCTTCCTAAATGTTGACGTGATTTCTTTTACCTTACTTTCGGGAAAATAGCTCCATTTGCATTGGTGAAACCCTAACGCCCATAGTGGAGGCAATTGATGGGGTTTTCCGGTTAAATCGGTATAGCTTTCCACAACATCACTTAATTGTGGCCCATAAATGAAATAATAGTTCATTTCGCCGCCATCTGCCCAAAAGCTTGTTACGTTTCGCCGTTCATGGGCAAAGTCAAAATAAGTTCTAAATGAATTGTCAAAAAAGATGCCGTATGCCTTTTTATGGCACAACCCTGTATAGAATGGAATCGCTTTGTAAATGGGATCGGTATCCTTTCCGTAAGCATAGGAATCGGTCACCCAATTTTCATAACGCTTTCCTTTTAAATTCAAATGTACGGGCTTATCCCCCAATCCATAGTAACTTTCTCCATTTTGGGCAACTTTACTCATTTTAATGACATTGCCTCCGTATTGATAGTTTTCTTCCCAATGAAACCCTGCTTCTTCTTCATTAATCAAAACTCCGTCCAAGGCATCATAAAGTGCGACTTCAAGGTTTTCTTTCAAAATCTTGCAAATCAATTTGGATGTTGTGATCACATACTTATCTTTTTCTTCTTCAATGAGTAATTTGTTGTACCCAGAGCTTGCGTATTTTGTGATGGCATAGGAAAAATCTTTTTCGAAATTTCCTGTTGTTGTATATCTAAACCTTAAAACACTATCCCGTAAAACCGTTAATTGAAGTATGACATCATTATCTGTGGTAAAATATAAGGCATTTACATCTTTTCTGAAGTCAATGATTTTAGAAGGAAATAAATTCCCTTTATACTCTAATTCTGTATTAACAATCATATACCATTTCAATTTGCGAATGTAAAAAAAAGGATAAGTTCAGACATATAAAACAATAATCAGAAAGATTTTACATGTTTTATTAACTATATGCTTTTTGAAGTTAAATTTTATTAAAATAGCAAATCATCATGCTTTTAATACTAAATTTATTCTTTGTTACCCGTTGTGCATTTTGTTAATTGTGAAATTAAAATTGATTTAAATCTTCATTCTTTGCCTCTAATCCTAAAGGAAGGAATGAAGATTTCTTCGATTCGCCCTTTAGGGAGGGGAAAAAATCGAGGAAATCTGTTCAAAATGCACAACGGGTTCATTGATATTTAAAAGCGACCATGGCCAATGGAGGAATATTGATTTCAATGGAATGTTCCCTGAAATGCCATGACAATTTTTTTGAGGATTTGGGCTTATTCCCAAATTCACCCGAACCAAAATATTCTTTTTTATCGCTATTGAAGACCTCAACCACTTTTCCTTTTCTAGGCAATCCTATTTTATAATTTTCTCTCGGTATGGGCGTCATATTACAAGCAATAATGATATCGTCCACTTCTTTTTCGCCATGCCTAATGTACACTAAAACAGAGTTTTTGGCATCAGAATAATCTATCCACTCAAACCCTTCTGGCTGAAATTGTTTTTGGGATAACGCCGGTTCTTCTTTATAAAACGTGTTTAAATCCCTTATTAAGGTCTGCACTCCTTTATGAACATCATATTGCAACAAATGCCAATCCAGACTTTGTTGAAAATTCCATTCGCTACTTTGACCAAATTCTGCCCCTTGAAATAACAATTTCGTGCCCGGATGCGTAAACATATAACTATAAAGTAAGCGCAAATTGGCAAAGCGTTGCCATTCGTCACCCGGCATTTTACCTAAGATGGACCGCTTGCCATAAACCACTTCGTCATGGCTTAAGGGCAACATGAAATTTTCGGTAAAGGCATAAGTCATGCTAAAGGTCAAATCATTTTGATGATGCCTTCTGTAAATGGGTTCTTTTGAAAAGTAATCCAATGTGTCGTGCATCCAGCCCATCATCCATTTCATGCCAAAACCCAGACCGCCAAGAAATGTTGGTTTGGAAACCCCCGGAAATGCAGTGGATTCTTCGGCAATGGTCTGCACATCTGGAAAACTGCTGTAAACGGCTTCGTTCATTTCTTTCATAAATGAAATGGCTTCCAAATTTTCCCGTCCGCCATACATATTGGGCTCCCATTCGCCATCATTACGGGAATAGTCCAAAAACAACATAGAAGCCACGGCATCCACTCGCAAACCGTCGGCATGATATTGGTCCAACCAAAAAATGGCATTGCTTATCAAAAAGGATTTAACTTCGTTGCGACCATAATTGAAAATCAAACTTTTCCAATCGGGATGATAGCCTTTGCGTTTATCAGGGTGTTCATATAAACAAGACCCATCAAAAAACCCAAGTCCATGGGCATCTTCAGGAAAATGTGACGGTACCCAATCCAATATGATTCCTATATCGTTTTGGTGCAATTTATCTACCAATAGCTTAAACTCTTCAGGATATCCAAAACGCGACGTTGGTGCGAAATAACCCGTTACTTGGTAACCCCAACTTGGGTCATAAGGAAATTCCATTACTGGCATCAACTCTACGTGTGTAAAGTTCATGTCCTTTAAATAGGCCACCAAATCATCGGCCAACTCTACATAAGACAAAAAGCGATTTTCTTTAAGCTGTTTTTTCCAAGATCCCAAATGCACCTCATAAACCGAAAACGGGGCATCCAGTGCATTGTGCTTTTTCCGTTTATCCATCCACTTAGCATCCTTCCATGTATAAGGCTCCTCCCAAACAATGGATGCCGTTTTTGGCGGATGCTCATTACGACGTGCATACGGATCGGCCTTTTCTGTTTTTATATCGTTATGATGGCTTTGGATTTTGTATTTATAGGCAGTTCCTTTAACCACTCCAGGAATAAAGCCTTCCCAAATTCCACTTCCATCCCATCGTACATAAAGTTTATGCTCACCTTCTATCCAATAGTTAAAGTCTCCTATAACCGATACCATTTTGGCACTTGGCGCCCAAACTGCAAAATACGCACCTTCCACACCATTTAAAGTGGTTATATGGGAACCAAATTTTTCATATAAACGATAATGCTTTCCAGATTTAAAAAGTGATATGTCGAAATCGGTAAAACGACTGTAAGTGATGACTTCTCCCATAAATTAATTGTTAATGATATTTGAAATTCCCTTTAAAGGAATCACTGCCCAACGCGGACGTGAATTGAGTTCGTAACCCAATTCATAAACCGCCTTTTCAAGCAAAGTGTATTTTAATATGAAAATACGTTCTTGAGTGTAACCAATATTAAGATTGGCACTTTGAATCTCCTGCACATAAGCGCCTAAAAATACGCCAACCATGTACTGATATAAAATTTCTCCAGCCTCAAAGAGTTCAGCCTGTTCCTGTTTATACTTGTCCATATTATTGAATATGGTTGCATAAATGGCATAATGGAACGACCTGAACATACCCGAAACATCCTTTAAAGGTGGCTGTTTTACCTTTCGGTCGCGAATGGTGCTTTCAGGCTCTCCTTCAAAATCGAGAATATAAAAATCATCACCATCAACCAATACCTGTCCCAAATGATAATCACCATGTACCCTTATACGTTCACCTTTTAGTTTGGTCCAGTCAAAATTTACAAAACGTCTTCTTATTTCATTCTTCCTATCCAAAAATTCGTTGGCCAATTCCAAGGCCAAACCTTCCAGTTTGTGCAAATTGTTTTCAATGGTGTTCAAGCGATTCTGAAATTGGTAAAGCATTCTGTTCTTTAACCAAACCGTATAATCACCATTAAAATGTGTCGGGGTGAATGAAGTGTCCTCAAATTCGCTTCCCAATGCGATATGCATCTCGGCCGTACGTTTTGCCAAGGTTTGAACTTTTAAAAACAGATTGAGTCCCACCCAATCTATTATTTGTGGAGGGACATCCCGAATTCCCAAATTTTCAAAATCCTTTGTTCTTGGGAGTTGGTTGACCTTAATATTTTTATACTCCAAATTTGAAAAGACTTTGTGTAACTCCTTGAGCATATATTCCCAGGCATCGCCATCATTTGGAACCATTTCCTGCATTAAAGCGATCGTGATATCGGTATCTTCGGAGTCAATGATTTGGATACTTCCCAAGTAGGCCGGTGTGTTTTTAAAGTCTTTCTTTTCGGAAAGGAAACGGCTCATTTCGTAATCTGGATTTCTATCGGCATAAATCCTTCTGAAAAATTTTAAAACGTATTTGTCATTATAGATAATCGACGTATTGCTCTGTTCCAGACCCATAAATCTGGACGACTCATACTGGCAATTGTCAAATAACAAGCTCCTGTGGTAACGTACCCTTGTTTTATCATTGGGGATTGCTGTTAAGATGCGTTCAAAGACCACCTTTCTAAAGGCTTCAAGATTAATGGCATCTATGATAAATCCTTCCTGATTTTGAATGCTTATGGGAAGAATTCGGTCATCCTTTGCAAAATTTTCATCGGAAACAAAAGCAATGGGCAAAAAGTAATGCTGGTAAAAGGCTTCAACAAAATTGACTTCCAAAATCAAACCATAATACACTTCTTCGTATTGTTGAATCCTGAAGTACTCGGCCAATTCAATATACTTAAGTTTACTTGCTTTTCCACCATACCAACGTTGTTTGATAATGTAATTTTCCAATACATCAGACAAAAAGACCTTAACAAAGGCTTCATTTTCAAGAAGTTCCTCCCACCTATTGTCAAAGTTATAAGGAGGTTGCAAGGCTGTTGGTTTGGTTTCCTTTTTGGCCATCTTTATTTATTTATCTTAAATATATGAAAAGGAAGCGTAGGATGCAACTCCACAAAATTCCATTCACTATGCCAATTATAGGTGTTTCCGGTTATTAAATCGTTTATGCTTACGGGTTGACCTGCCTTAATATTTAAATCTGCCAATGGTAATTGAACCATCCCCTTTTGGGAATAATAATGGTCCAAACTTATAATAATCAACAACTCATTTGTTCTTTGCCGATTCCATTTATAAAATGCAAGAAGGTTATTATTCTCTATGGCACAGAACTTAATATTATTGGTTTGTTGAAGGGCTTCATTTTCATGGCGAACCCGATTGATCCTACTGATAAGCAAGGTTAGTTTGTTCTCTTTAGACCAATCATAATGGCACAATTGAAACTTTTCAGAATTCCAATATTCCTCTTTCCCGGGAATGGCTACACTGATCATGTGTTCATAAACTGGCCCATAAATTCCAATACTTGAACTTAATGTTGCCGCCAAAGCATAACGTTGCAAAAATTTGGATTCATTGGCGCCCTGAAGATGATATGGATTGATATCAGGTGTATTGGGCCAAAAATTGGGCTGCATAAACTCCCTTAAATCGGATTGTGTCAACTCGGTCATATACTCAATAAACTCCTGCTTACTGTTGCGCCAGGTAAAGTAGGTATAGGATTGTGTATAGCCTTGTTTTGCCAGTTGCTTCATCACTTTTGGCCTTGTAAAGGCTTCTGCCAAAAACAAAACATCGGGGTGTTTCTTTTTGACTTCGTTGATAACCCAATTCCAAAAATAATAAGGTTTTGTATGCGGATTGTCTACTCTAAATACATTGATTCCACAATCAATCCAATACAGCATGGTGTCCAAACACTCCTGCCAAAGGTTGACATAATCTTCAGTTTCCCAATAAATGGGAAGAATATCCTGATATTTTTTTGGTGGATTTTCAGCATATTGAACAGTCCCGTCGGGTCGCCATTTAAACCATTGGGGATGTGAAGTCACCCAAGGATGGTCGGGTGCAGCCTGCAAGGCATAGTCCATGGCAATTTCAATATTATAATCTTTGGCTTTTTGAATCAATGCTTTAAAATCATCAACAGTTCCCAATTGTGGATGGACAGCTTTATGCCCGCCATATTTGGAACCAATGCCCCAAGCGGACCCTACGTCACCTTCAAGGGCTGTAGTGGTATTGTTTTTTCCTTTCCGGTTGACTTCTCCAATAGGATGAATGGGGGGAAAATACAAAGTGTCAAACCCCATTTGTGCCACTCTTGGCAATAAGCGTTCACAATCCTTAAACGTACCATGAACACCTTCTTTTTCGGAAGCTGAACGTGGAAAAAATTCATACCAAGTACTGAAACGTGCTTTGGGCCTATCGACATAAACCTTTAATTCTTTGGAAGTATTGGCCAAAATCTTAGCCGGATATTTTTCAAAAATTTTGTGGAGTTTTTTGCTTCTGGCTTCTGAAATTGCCTTTTCATATTGTGACCCATCAGAGAATGCTTCAATGCAGGATTCCAAATAGGTTTTTTCAGATTCGGTAACTTTATCCAATAATGCCTTCAAAAAGCCAATGCCTTCCAACAATTCGGAAGTGACATGTTGGTTATCATCGATTTTACGCTCAATACCATGTTGCCAATTTAGGGCATGGTCTACCCAACCTTCAACTTTATAAGTGTAAAACCCTTGCTTTTCAACGGTAAAAGATGCTTGCCATTCATCGTTTACAATATGTTGCAAACGGGTTTCTTTCCAATTTTTTTCGCTTTCATGCTTGTATAAGACCGAGGCAGCAATAACATCATGTCCGTCAACCAGGACATGTGCATTGATATTCACAATTTCATTGACAACCCGCTTAATAAAAAATTCACCTCCATTGATTTGAGGTGAAACATAATCTATGACAACCCGCTTTTGATTTTGCATTATTTAGTTAGTTTGTTGTGAGTAAAAATATAAAATAATGCCTTAAAACTTTTGAATTAGTATAGATAAAATCAACTACAACGTTTGAATCCCATAAAAAACTTGGCTCGAAATGAACTATATAACGAATCCTGTAGGAATAACGGCAGCTTTTTTTATGACCACTATACCATCTTTGATTAAATAAGTATCTGTTTCAATATCTTTAAGATGTTTGCCCCCGTTGATTCTTACATCATCACCAATGCGACAATTTTTATCAATAATTGTGTTTTTGATGAAACAGCGTTCCCCAATCCCCATCAAAATTTTTATGTGGTTTCTCTCAATTTCCTCCAAAGATTCATAACGGTCACACCCCATCATATAAGTGCTTATAACGGTGGAATCCTTTCCAATTCTAGATCTAATTCCTATAACCGAGCGTTCAATTTTTGCTGCATGAATGATGCAACCTTCAGCAATAACCGCTTTATCCAATGAAGTTCCAGAAATTTTTGAGGTGGGAAGCATTCTCGCCCTGGTATAAACGCGTTTGTTTACGTCATATAAATTAAATTTAGGAATATCATCGGTCAATCCTAAATTGGCTTCAAAAAAAGAATCTATATTTCCAATATCGGTCCAGTAACCTTCAAATGGATAACTCAATGTTTTATGTTCGCTTATGGACTGGGGGATGATTTCTTTACCAAAGTCATTAGTCTCCGGATTGTTCATTAATTGGATCAGTAAATCCCTATTGAAAATATAGATGCCCATGGATGCCAAATAATGTCGTCCTTCTTTTTCCATTTCTGAACTCACCTGGGAGGTCCATTCTGGCAATAAAGACACATCAGGTTTTTCGATAAATGAGGTAATGACGCTTTCATCATTGGTTTTGAGTATTCCAAAGGAAGTCGCTTCTTTCGCATTTACCGGTAAGGTCGCTATCGAAATTTTCGCATTGCTTTCAATGTGCCTTTTAATCATATCCTTAAAATCCATTTGGTATAATTGGTCACCCGAAAGTATCAAGGCGTATTCAAAATCGTGTTGCAAAAAATGATGCATGCTTTGTCTTACAGCATCCGCGGTCCCTTGAAACCACTCACCACTGCTTATGGTTTGCTCTGCGGCCAAAATGTCCACAAAAGCAGAACTAAAAAAACTGAAGTGGTACGTTTTGGAAATATGCTTGTTCAAGGACGCCGAATTGAATTGCGTTAAGACAAACATTCTCTTGAGGTCTGAATTGATGCAGTTTGAGATGGGAATATCCACCAATCTGTATTTTCCGGCTATGGGAACCGCCGGTTTTGACCTTGATGCCGTTAGTGGATACAATCGTGAACCTTGTCCACCACCCAAAATAATACTTAATACCTTATCATTGATCATAACTATTGCGTTAACGATTTATATAATGCTTCAACTTGTTTTGCGATGGCAGTCCAATCAAAATAATCCTCAACTCTTTTTCTTCCTTTTTTGGCCATTGCCATTCTTAGCCCTTTATTATTAATCAATGTATTGATTCCATTTGCTAAATCCCTGGAAAACTGGTCTGCATTTACGGGTTCAAATGGCGCAACATTTTGTTGTTCCAAAGAGACCAGAATGCCCGTTTCACCATCGACAACAACTTCCTTAATACCTCCAACAGCACTTGCCACAACAGCGGTTTCACAGGCCATGGCTTCAATGTTAATGATGCCAAAAGGCTCATAAATTGATGGGCAGCAAAACACATCGGCGTGTGAATACAGTTGTATCACTTCATGCTTTTGCAACATTTTTTCGATCCAAATCACATTATGCCTGCTTTTTTTGACTTCATCAACACTATCCTGCATTTCTTTGGCTATTTCAGGAGTATCCGGTGCTCCGGCACATAACACAATTTGGGTTTCAGGATCTATATATTTTATCGCGTTTACCAAATGTATGATCCCTTTTTGCCTTGTAATCCGCCCAACAAAAAGCACATAGGGTTTTGATTGATCGATGCCATATTCTTGCAGCGTTGAGGTTTCCTTGGTCGCAACATATTCGTCAAGATTTATTCCATTATAAATGACCTTTATTTTACGTTCATCCACATTAAAATATGTCATGACATCTTCTTTCGTTTCCTTTGAAACGGCAATAACGGCATCGGCCATCTCGATTGCGGTTTTTTCGATCCAAGAGGAAGCATCATATCCCCTGCCCAATTGTTCCCGTTTCCATGGTCGAAGTGGTTCCAGTGAATGTGTAGTGATCACCAAAGGAATCCCATAACATAGCTTTGCAATTATTCCGGCAAATTGGGCATACCAAGTATGGCAATGTACAACGTCGGCATCAGTGGCATCCGCATTCATCTGTAAACAGGTGTGCAATGTTTTCAGGACCGCTTTAAGTTTATCATCGGCATGATCAAAATCCGGAGTGTCAAAAGGAAATCCCTTTACAATCAAATTTTTTAAATGTTCGGCTTGGTCGCCAAAACATCTGACTTCAACATCCATTAATTTGGACAATTCAGCCGCCAAATATTCAACATGCACTCCGGCACCGCCATAAACATAAGGGGGATATTCTCTAGTGTAAAAAAGTACCTTCACTGATTTAAATTGATTGATTTTTTATAACTGTTTATAAATTTACAACTTTATGTTTATGGTTAAAAAGACTTATAAGAAATATAACCGATCCTTAACCTTAGTTGTAATTTCATAACCTAAACTTCGACAATTTAAAAAATAAAAGTAATTATAGCATGAGAAATATTGTTTTATTGAGCTTCATTTGTTTGTTTTTTGGCTGTAATGGCTCCGCACAAAAAAATTCAGAAGAAAAAAAAGAGTTCCAAATTACAAAAACTGATGCTGAATGGAAGGCAGAGTTAACCCCTGAACAATATTATGTCCTTCGTCAAGCAGGTACGGAACGTCCATTTTCAAGTCCATTGAACAACAACCTTGAAGAAGGTACTTATGTATGTGCCGCTTGTGGAACCCCTTTATTTTTAAGTGAACATAAGTTTGATTCCGGAACCGGTTGGCCAAGTTTTGATCGGGAAATCAAGGGCAATGTCGCCTTTGGAACAGATTACAAAATAGGCTATGAACGGGATGAGGAGCATTGTGCCGTTTGTGGTGGGCATTTGGGACATGTATTTGATGACGGACCAAGAAACACGACCGGAAAGCGCCATTGCATCAATGGCGCGGCCTTAAAATTTGTGCCTTCAGAATAAATTTCAGAAAATTTAATTTTTAAAATTCCAAATCCCAAAATATTGATTTAAATTATGAAAAATTCCTTTTTGTCGAGTAGTATCAAACAGTTCAAGTATTACAAGAGTCTCGGCGATAAAACGTTTGAACAGCTCAATTTTGATGAATTGCAAAAAGAGTTTGCCAAAGATTCCAATAGCATAACTATTATAGTCAAGCATTTGGTTGGCAATATGTTGAGCAGATGGACCAATTTTTTGACCGAAGATGGCGAAAAATCCTGGCGACAACGTGATCAGGAATTCATGGACACTTATACTTCCAAGGAAGACATGCTTAACGCTTGGGAAAATGGTTGGAATTGTGTTTTTAAGGCCATTGAACCTTTAAAAAATACAGATTTAGAAAAAATCATCTACATCCGTAATCAGGGACATACCGTTACCGAGGCCATAAATAGACAATTGGCCCATTATGCCTATCATGTGGGTCAAATCGTTTTTCTAGGAAAACTGATTAAAGGAAACCAGTGGAGATCTTTATCCATTCCAAAAGGCAAATCTGAAGAATTCAATACTGAAAAATTTGGTAAGGAAAAAAGCAAGCGGCATTTTACTGACGATTTACAATAAAATTTGGCGCACATTTAATTTTAAAACCCGCTGTGCATTTTGAACAGATTTCCTCGCTTTTTCCCCTCCCGATAGCTATCGGGACTAAAGGGCGAATCGAAGGAATCTTCATTCCATCCCTGCCTGCCGGCAGGCAGGCTTTAGGATTAGAGGCAAGGAATGAAGATTTAAATCAATATTAATTACAAAATTATCAAAATGCACAACAGGTTTTTCTAATAAGGTTTCGTAAATTTGTGGCTTCAAAAGTCAACTAAAAAATTATTCATGAGTAAATACGATATCATTGTTCTGGGAAGTGGTCCCGGAGGCTACGTAACTGCCATTCGCGCATCTCAATTAGGATTTAAAACGGCCATTGTTGAAAAAGAAAGTTTAGGCGGCGTATGCTTAAATTGGGGCTGTATCCCCACCAAGGCGTTACTAAAATCGGCTCAAGTATTCGAATATCTTAAGCATGCCGAAGATTATGGACTCTCGCTCAAAGACCCCGATAAAGATTTTGGAGCGGTAATAAAACGCAGTCGTGGTGTGGCCGAAGGTATGAGCAAAGGCGTTCAGTTTTTAATGAAAAAGAACAAGATTGACGTTATTGAAGGTTACGGAAAACTTAAGACCGGGAAGAAAATCGATGTTGATGGAAAAGAATACAGTGCCAACCATATTATCATTGCAACCGGAGCACGGTCACGTGAGCTTCCCAGTTTACCACAGGACGGTAAAAAGGTCATTGGCTACAGAGAAGCCATGTCGTTACCCTCGCAACCCAAAAAAATGATTGTGGTAGGTTCAGGAGCCATTGGTGTTGAATTTGCGTATTTCTATAAAACCATGGGCACTGAAGTTACAGTAGTTGAGTTTTTACCAAATGTGGTTCCAGTTGAAGACGAAGAAATTTC
>DASWKU010000025.1:0-11615 GCA_036396455.1 Flavobacteriaceae bacterium | reverse complement strand
TTAGGGTGGCCATGGCGACGGGGCCCACCCCTTACCATTCCGAACAGGGAAGTTAAGCCCGTCAGCGCCGATGGTACTGCTACGGTGGGAGAGTAGGCCGCCGCCTTTTTTGAGGGTCCCCTACAGAGTTTTGTAGGGGACTTTTTGTTTTAAAAGCAATTTTAAAAAAACTCTCTTTGAATATATACCTATTTCATTAAATTTTATTTAGTATTGAATCATATTCAGGTTTCCACGATACAATGCTATTGTTGTACATGGCATCTAACGCCATTTGCACAGATATGGCTGTTTTGGCGCCAGTTAATATATTAGAAAGAGGTGTTTTATTATCAAAAATACTATCTCTAAAATCCATCAATGCTTGTTTGCTAGGATCAGGATGTGTGAAATTAAGTGGAACTCCTTTTCCATCTTCCCATTGCATTGTTGCCCCAGAAACACCATCAACTTCTCCCATTTTTTTGGTAAAATTTCCTTCAGGATAAAACCATGCTTTAGTATAATCTAAAATAATGGTTCCTTTATCGCCCATAACTTTGATCTGATAATCATTCATTGCATTTGAAGTTAAACATGAATATGTTGCTTTAACGCCACTTGGATAGCTGTAAATTAAATGAATGTTGTCATAAGTCTCTCTACCATCTTTCCAATAATCAATACCGCCAACACCAACCACTTGTTTAGGTGTTTCGTCCAAAACCCAATTAACAAAATCGATTTGGTGCGAACATAATTCTGCAGCAAGACCTCCGGAATATTCTCTATACATTCTCCAGTTGATTAAGCGTTCCAAGTCGGGACTTGGTACTTCTCTTCTCCAGTTGCCATTTCGGTTCCACTGGCATTCGAAAGCGGTAATTTTGCCTATTTTGCCATTCTTGATCATTTTGACGACATTGGCATATAATCTGGAACTATGATACTGATGCCCAGTTTGAAAAATTAAATTTTGCCGTTCAAATTTTTTATCGATAAGCTGCTTAATGGCGTCATAACCTTTTGCCAGTGTTTTTTCACCATAAATATGTTTGCCGGCATTAATGGCATCAATTTCAATATGGGCATGCATGCTAAATGGAACTGCGACTATGACTGCATCGATATCTTTATTGTCTAATAATTGACGATAATCTTTATAAGCTTTTGCCTTGCCCTCTACTTTTTTTAGGCCATTTTCTAGCCTAAATGGTAAAATATCACAGCATGCAGCCACTTGCATTCCTTCAATGTCATTGATAAATGGAATTAATCCGCTTCCACGATCACCTGTTCCTATAATTCCAATATTTATAGTGTTGTTTGCTTTGCTCAAAATATTAAAATTCCCTTTAACTGATGTTGCAGTTAAAGCTAAAACCGCCAAACTTCCTTTTTTTACAAAACGCCTTCTATCCATAATTTATATTTTAAGCTCCCAACCTTCAGCATAGGTTCTGCCCCATAATTGCATGGCCTCCCTATCGTAAATTCTTCCAGTGTTTTCGTCTATTGAAAAGCCTTTGCCAATACGATAGGCCATATTGGTATAATGCACCATGGCCATGCTGATGTTGGCATCGTCAATTGGAGCATTCAATTTATCTTTACCACGAATGGTATTAAAGAAATTGATCATATGATCTGTGGTTGTATCACCACCTCCTCCAAGCGCGGTTCCGGCTTCATTGCTTCCACTGTCATAATTTTCAATGATCTTACCTGTTCTGTCTGTTAATCTATAACTTGTTCTATCCACAAAAACAGCACCTTCACTTCCGTAAATGATAGTGCCCCTGCCAGCACCATACGTATCGTAACCATTTCGGCTTTTTCCATCCCATTGAATGATTTTATTGTCTTTAAACTTGAAGGTAGCCAACATGGTGTCATACATTTCCCAACCGTCATTTAAGAAATGTCTTTTGGCACCTTCCACTTCTGCAAATATTGGATAATCAACTCCCAAAGCCCATCTGGCCACATCCAATTCGTGTGTTGCATTATTACCAGCTTCAGCTGTACCATAATTCCATCCGTACCAATGCCAATTATAATCCCATGTGTCATGTGTATATTCTCTTCGAATGGCCGGGCCTTGCCATAATTCCCAATCCAGACCTTCAGGAACAAGGGCGGGTTTTTGCACTGGAACTTCGCCTCTTGCGTTGGTGTAAAAAGCGACGGCTTTATAAGGTGTTCCAATCACTCCATTATGAATATCGGCAATTATTTTAATGGTATGCTCAGAAGAGCGCTGTTGATTGCCCATCTGCACGATTTTGTCATACTTTTTGGCTGCTTGAACCAATAGTTCATTTTCGTTCATATTATGGCTGCTGGGCTTTTCAACATAAACATGTTTGCCTGCTTTCATTGCCATTATCGATCCTGGTGTGTGCCAATGGTCTGGGGTTGCATTTATCAAAACATCTACATTTTTATCTTCCAGAACTTTTCTGATGTCATTTTCCAATTCAGGCTTATAATCAATATACTTTTTGAAATTTTGCAAAGCTCTTTCTCTTTGGCTTTTCATCACGTCGCACAAATAAAGCAACCGGACATTGGCTTCTTTTTTTGCAATTGGGTCATAAAAACCATCCAATCGCCTTCCTAGTCCAGCTATGGCTACGTTTATTCTATCATTTGCCCCAATAATTTTGCGGTAACTGCTTGCGGTCATGCCCATAGCTGTGTTTCCAATGGCAATAGCAGCACTTCCCAAAGCCGTTTTTTTAATAAAATTTCTTCTAGATGTCATCCTCTGGTTTATTTATCGGTTTGATTTTAATATTTTTAAAATACACTTTATTGCCATGGTCTTGCAAAAGAATATTTCCTCTTTCAAACATGCCAAAGTCTGGCCAGATTTTGTATTTGCTTTCTGAAACCAGTTTTTTAAAGGCTTTACTACCACGCTCATATTCCAATACTTTCATTCCATTTAACCAGTGTTCAATATGATTATTTTTAGAAACAATATAAGCTGTATTCCAATCACCAACGGGATGGATGGGTTTCATGGGATCTGCTTTAATTAAATCGTACAATGAAGCCACCGTCCTACTTCCTTCATGATTGCCCAATTTTGCGTCAGGATGATGATCGTCATCTAAAATTTGATATTCCAAACCAATAGCAGAACCTTCTCCTTTGTTTAGATCGGGATCAACATAATATTTTATACCGCTATTGGCCCCAATGGTGATTTTAAAATCTACTTTTAATTCAAAATCTCCATATTTGTCGATGGTTACAATATCACCACCATCGGCAGATTCTTTGCCTTCTGCATCCAAAACAATCATATTTCCATCTTCCATCACCCAACCCCTTTCTGGGAAATGATCTAATTTGGCACCTCGCCAACCTTTGGTTGTTTTTCCATCCCAAAGCATTTGCCATCCATCAATTTTTTCCTGATAGGTCAATTGATTTTTTGTGTTTATGGGTTTGACTAAACTTTTGGTACTGTATTTAGCCACACTATCGGTAATAATATTAATATTTTTCCACATGATCTTTTTGCCAGGTTCTACATCATCTCCTATTTGATGAACCTGCAAAGCAATAAAACCATTATGGGTTTTATCATCAATGAGATAAGCAGATGGAACATCATTGATCCAGGTTTTAATGGTGTCCCCAATAGCCTCAATGCGATAATGGTTCCAATCGTTTTGTTTGAAAGCTTGCTGAGCCTTTTCGTTTTCGGTCAATGGGACTAACCAACCGCGCCTTGCTTCATCATAAATTCCAGCACTCCAAGCTCTATCGGATGGATCAATTTCTATTTGGTAACCATGAACTCTTCCATTTTGAAATTTTGGATAACTAAGGCTTCTGATTTGAATGCCCGAATTCATTGTGGAATCTACTTTATAATCTAATTCCAATATAAAATCTCCATAATTTTGATCGGTTGTTAAGAACGAATTAGGTGTATTTTTTACTGTTGATCCCACAACCATTCCATCTTCAACGGTGTAAATGGCGTCTCCCCCTTTTTGAGACCATCCAGATAAATTTTTCTCATTGAACAATGATTTCCAAGGAGCATCATCTTTTTTTTCTTTAGAACAACCAGTAAAGACTAAAAGGACCAATGAAATGATAACAAGACAATTTTTCATTTGAAAATTATTTAAGATGTTATTATGAGTGAATAAGATACATCTAAATTTACAAATTGAATAAATAATGAACAATGATTTTTAATTCCAATAAGGAATTGAAATAGTCTTTTTAAAATTGATATAAGCTGTAATAAAGAATTTTAATCTCTTAAAATACTTCTCGAGATTACAAAAAAGGAATTTTAATCCCTCAAAACACTTCTCGAGATCACAATTTTTTGAATTTCAGAAGTGCCTTCATATATCTGTGTGATTTTGGCGTCACGCATCAAACGTTCTACATGATAGTCTTTTACAAATCCATTGCCACCATGAATTTGAACCGCTTCAACGGTGTGTTCCATGGCAACTTTTGAAGCGTATAATTTTGCCATGGCACTGGAGACATCATAATTTTTGCCTTGATCTTTATCCCAAGCGGCTTTCATTACCAAATGTCGAGCTGCGGAAATTTCGGTGTACATGTCGGCCAATTTAAAGGCAACGGACTGATGTTTGGAGATTTCCTTTCCAAATGCCTTACGTTCCTTTGAGTATTTTAAGGCCAGTTCATAAGCTCCTTGGGCAATTCCAAGGGCTTGCGAAGCAATACCAATACGACCACCCGATAAGGTTTTCATGGCAAACCTAAACCCAAATCCGTCCTCACCTATACGATTTTCTTTGGGTACTTTAACATCATTAAATTGCAGAGTGTGCGTATCACTGCCCCGAATGCCCAATTTATTTTCCTTGGGACCAATATGAAATCCTTCCGTGCCTCTTTCAACAATAAAGGCATTAATGCCATGCGATCCTTTGTCCTTATCGGTTTGGGCCATGACCAAATACACATCAGCCCTTCCACCATTGGTGATCCAGTTTTTGGTTCCATTAATGATATAATGGTCACCTTTATCAATGGCGGTTGTTTTTTGAGAGGTTGCATCACTACCTGCTTCAGGTTCGCTCAAACAAAAGGCACCTACAAATTCACCCGTAGCCAATTTGGTGAGATATTTTTGTTTTTGGGCCTCGGTACCAAAAGCTTCTATACCATAGCAAACTAAAGAGTTATTGACAGAAACAATTACAGAGGCAGAAGCATCTATTTTGGATAATTCTTCCATAATCAAGACATAAGAAATGGTGTCCATTCCGCTTCCACCGTATTTTGAATCCACCATGACACCCATAAACCCAAGGTCTCCCATTTTTTTGACCAATTCATCTGGAAATTGTTGAATTTCATCTCGTTCAATGACTCCTGGAAGCAATTCGGTTTGTGCAAAATCGCGAGCGGCATCGCGAATCATTTTATGTTCTTCTGTAAGATTGAAATCCATAAATAAATGTTATTATTGATTTGATAAAAAATGTTGTTAAAGATACGTGTTTAATACGTTTTTTTTCAATTAGGATTGTTATTTTTACCAATATGCCAAAAACGGAATATCACATAGTTGCCACAATGTCTGGGACCTCTTTGGACGGATTGGATATTATTTATGTGACGTTTACATGTGATGGAATTTGGCACTTTACAATTCATAATTCTGAAACAATCCCTTATAATCAATTTTGGAAAAGAAAGCTTAAGAACTTAATTGGACTTTCATCTGAAGCATTGAAACAAACGGATGAAGATTATACAAAATACCTTTCAGAAACAATCCTGGGATTTATTTCTAAATATCATATTGAAAACATAGATCTTATTAGCTCCCATGGTCATACTGCCTTGCACCAACCTGAGAAACAGGTCACATATCAAATTGGGAATTTGCCCATTTTGGCCCAGTTGTTAGGTCATACAATTGTATGTGATTTTAGAGCTCAGGATGTGGCACTTGGTGGTCAAGGTGCTCCTTTGGTGCCAATAGGGGACAAGTTATTGTTTTCTGAATATGATCATTGTATCAATTTGGGCGGATTTGCAAATCTTTCAACCGATGACAATATGGTTAGAGTCGCTTATGACATTTGTCCGGCAAACATTGTATTGAACCATTACGTTAATGTATTGGGCCAAGATTTTGATGATAAAGGAAGGATTGCCGAAAGTGGAACAATTGACAGGCAACTCCTAACTGAATTGAACGCATTGGGATTTTATAAACAGGTTTATCCAAAATCTTTGGGCTTGGAATGGGTCAATGAAATTATCTTTACAATTATTGATAACCATAATTTAAAAACAGAAGATATTTTAAAAACGTTTACAGAACATATTGCCACTCAAATTGCAAAAGAAATCAATAAAAAGGAAAACAATTTGATATTGATTACAGGAGGAGGAGCATACAATGATTATTTGGTTTCCAGAATTAAATCCAAAACTAAAAACAACATTGTGATTCCGTCTAAAGAGATTATCGAATTTAAGGAAGCCCTGATTTTTGGGCTTTTGGGCATATTAAAAATAAGGGGAGAAATTAACTGTCTCGCAAGTGTAACAGGTGCAAAACATGACCATAGTTCGGGTAAAATATTTCGACCATAAAAAAAATAAAAATTTAACTTAAAGCATTTTTTGTTTTTTATATTTGTTGCAGTTCATGACCAATTTAAATTTAAATGCAATACATACTCCTGAATTACAAAAGCAAATTATCAGAAATTGTGTGCCATTGGATGGATAATATTGGACATGAACACTATTCTTTCTTAAACCTATTGGGGTCACAATTACTAACTTAAAATATTAACATCAATGCTTATGGAAACAGTAATCATATTGGTATTTGTCTTTGGCTATTTGGCCATCACATTGGAACATAGCTTAAAAGTTGACAAACTGATTCCGGCTTTGGTCATGATGGCTATTTGTTGGGCATTGATTTCATTAGGTATAGATAGCTTTTCACAATGGTTTGATTCTGCCAATCATAATTTGATGGAAGGATTTGGTGGTTTTACCCATGAAGAAAAAAATACCCTTTTAGAGGAAACGCTTTTACATCATTTGGGCAAAACAGCAGAAATTTTGGTGTTTCTACTTGGAGCCATGACCATTGTTGAAATTATTGATTATTTTGATGGTTTTTCAACTATTAAGGATTTTGTTAAAACAAAAAAGAAAACAAAAATATTATGGATTTTTTCTATACTGGCATTTATTTTATCTGCTATAATAGATAATTTAACAGCAACTATTGTTTTAATATCCATACTTCAAAAAATAGTGAAAGAAAGAAATGTTCGACTTTGGTATGCCGGTTTAATTATTATAGCCGCAAATGCTGGAGGTGCTTGGTCCCCAATTGGAGATGTCACCACGACCATGCTATGGATTGGCAAAAAAGTATCTACCGATCATCTATTTGTATATTTATTTTTACCTTCCTTGGTTTGTATGGCGTTACCGGCATTTATAGCGTCTTTTTTACCTGTTTTCAAAGGTGATTTGGAAATTGAAGAACAAGAAGAAGAAGAAAAGCCAAAGAGCAAGTATAGTGCTATCATGCTTTATTTGGGCTTGGGAGCGATTGTTTTTGTTCCTATTTTTAAAGTTATTACCCATTTACCGCCTTATGTTGGTATGATGTTGTCTCTTGGTGTGGTTGCCATTTTTGCAGAGGTGTACAGCAGCTCAAAATTCAGTATTTCAAATGTAGATCGTACTGAAAGTGATGCCCATTCACACCATAGTCCAGTACATCACTCTTTGTCTAAAATTGAATTACCAAGCATTTTGTTTTTCCTCGGAATTTTAATGGCTGTGGCAGCCTTGGAATCTTTAGGGGTGTTATTTGAATTTGCCATTGCTTTAGAAGACAATATGCCTATGTTAGGCACCGAGTTACATCACTCCGGAGTTTCCGATATCGTCATTTTGTTGTTGGGAGTTGCTTCCGCCATAATCGATAACGTTCCACTTGTAGCTGCTAGTTTAGGGATGTTTCACGAACCTATAGATAATGAACTTTGGCATTTTGTTGCCTATTCGGCTGGAACGGGAGGTAGTATGCTCATTATAGGTTCAGCGGCAGGTGTTGTTGCCATGGGTATGGAAAAAATAAACTTTTTCTGGTATCTTAAAAAGATTTCACTATTGGCATTATTGGGATTTCTTGCTGGAGCAGCGACATTTATGTTCACCAGAACTATATTTTAACAGATTATACTTTAGTTATAAATTAGACGTTATTACAATAATTAAATAAATTTCAATATTTCAAATATGATGATATTAAACTATATTCAAGAAGGATCTGAGGTGCTGACCGATGGGGAATCTGTGGAAAAAACGCTTTCAATTATTGAATTGATAGGTAGTGGAGGCACAGCAGGGATGATCATTATAACGATTTTATTTTTGCTGATGATCGTGGCCATTTATATTTATTTTGAACGCTTGTTTGCTATAAAGGCAGCAACTAAAATAGATTCAAATTTTATGAATCAAATCAAAGATCATGTAAGCCACGGTAAAATAGATTCTGCCCAACTTTTATGTGCCCAAGTCAATTCACCTGTTTCGAGATTGATCAATAAAGGGATTACACGTATTGGCAAACCACTTGAAGATATCAATACAGCTATTGAAACTGCTGGTCGTTTAGAAGTTTACAGCCTCGAAAAAAATGTGAGCGTTTTGGCTACAATTTCAGGTGTTGCACCTATGATAGGATTTCTTGGTACTGTAATTGGAATGATATTATCCATTTTTGAGATTGCCAATTCTGGGGGCCAAATTGATATTAAACTACTTGCAGATGGATTGTACATAGCAATGACGACAACAGTTGGAGGTTTAATTGTAGGTATTGTAGCTTATATGGCGTATAATCATTTAGTGGTGAAGACCGATAAAGTGGTCTATCAAATGGAAGCCCATTCGTTGGAATTTTTAGATCACCTAAACGAGCCGATTTAATGAATATTAGAGGCAGAAATAAAGTAACTCCAGATTTCAATATGTCATCAATGACCGATATAGTGTTTTTGTTATTGATATTTTTCATGTTGGCATCAACTTTGGTAACTACCAATGCAATAGATATCCTTTTGCCAAAAGCAAGTGGAAAAACAGAAAACAAAAAATCGGTTTCGGTAAGCATTACAAAAGATTTAAGATACTATGTTGACCAAAAATTGGTTGGTGAGAGTGTGCTGGAAAATGAACTGCTCACCGTTTTATCCACTCAGGACAAACCCACTATAGTTTTAAGAGCTGAAAAATCTGTGCCAGTGGATAATGTTGTAAAAGTCATGGATATTGCCAACCGAAATAAGTTTAAAGTAATTTTGGCAGTAAAGCCCAGTACAAATTAGAACATGAAATATCTTGAGACCATACACGAACGCAATTCAGCAAAAATCACGACCTTAATCGTAGTTATATTAGTGCTGTTGTTGTTTATTGTTGGGCCTCCATATCTTGACCCACCATTGGAATATGGTGTTGCCGTTAACTTTGGAACTTCAGAATTGGGCAGTGGAAATGTACAACCTACAGAGCCTATAAAATCAGAACCAAAAAAAGTCATTGAAGAACCAAAAGTTGAAGCTTCTAAAATAGAATCATCTACGCCTTCAAATACAAAAGCCGAAAATGTCCTTACTGAAGAAAACGCCGAAGCAATCGCCATAAAAAAACAGAAAGAAGCTGAAGCTAAAGCTTTGGCTGAAGCTGAACGCAAAGAGCAATTGAGAAAAGAGGCTGAAGAGCGTAAACGACAGGAAGAAGCAGATAAAAAGAAAAAATTGGACGCTTTAATTGGAGGTGTTAGCAAATCTGAAGGGACACAAACAGGAGGAGAAGGGCCGGATAGTCAAGCTGGTGATAAAGGACAATTGGATGGCGATCCTTATGAGCCTAGTTATTTTGGTGGTTCTGGACCCGGAAAAGGTGGTGTAGGTTATGGATTGAACGGTAGAGGAAGACCAACACGACAAATCTTTAAACAAGACTGTAACGAATATGGTTTGGTAGTTGTTAAAATTGAAGTTGATAGGAGTGGGAAAGTGGTGAGTGCCCAATCAGGAGAAAGAGGTACAACCAATACACATCCTTGCTTATTGGAACCCGCTAAGAAAATTGCACTGTCCCACAAATGGCCTGCCGATTCTAACGCTCCTGCTAGACAAATAGGTTTTGTCAGTATAAACTTTGATATCAGTCAATAACCATGACCTATCAGGATACTGTCAACTGGATGTTCAAACAGTTGCCAATCTTTCAAAACCAGGGTAAATCGGCTTATAAATCAGATTTGACCAATACGATTTTATTGGCAAACCATCTTAATAATCCACATCAACATTTTAAATCCATTCATGTTGCCGGAACCAACGGCAAAGGCTCTACCAGTCACATGTTGGCTTCCATTCTTCAAGAAGCAGGCCATAAAGTTGGATTATATACGTCGCCACATTTAAAGGATTTTAGGGAGCGCATAAAAATAAATGGAAAAGTTGTAAGCAAACAGTTTGTAATTGAATTTATCAATAAGAACAAATCATTTTTTGAATCCCATAATCTGTCATTTTTTGAAATGACCGTTGGGATGGCCTTCGATTATTTTTCGGAACAGAAAGTGGATATAGCCATTATAGAAGTAGGACTTGGTGGGCGATTGGACTCAACAAATATCATTACACCTTTGGTGTCAGTAATTACCAACATTGGTTTGGACCATACACAATTTTTAGGGAACACCTTGCAAGATATAGCTTTTGAAAAAGCAGGAATCATAAAGCCCCATACACCTGTTGTCATAGGAGAAACACAAACCGAAACCAGACCCGTATTTATTGAAGTGGCAAAAAATAACAATGCTGACATCAGTTTTGCAGATATTGAAGTTTCTGAAAACTTTGAAAGTGATTTGAAAGGGAATTACCAATGCCATAATATTAAGACGGTAGTACAGACCCTGAAAAAAATTCCGAAAGACAGTTTTAGAATTTCAAATGAACATATTAAGTCTGGTTTTCTTAATGTCATAAAAAACACTGGGTTGCGAGGACGTTGGGAAGTGCTTCAACAGCACCCAAAGATTATTTGTGATGCCGCCCATAATAAAGAAGGTCTTCGGTATGCCATGAAGCAAATAAAGGAAGAGCATTATCAAAACTTGCGTATTGTTTTTGGGGTTGTCAATGACAAAGATTTGAATTCCATTTTACCGTTGATGCCAAAACAAGCCACTTATTATTTTTGTAAACCCAATATTGAAAGAGGTTTTGATGCTGAACATTTAAAGCAGATTTTTAATGATTATGGTTTGGTTGGAAATGCTTATTCAAGTGTGAATCAAGCATTTTTAAGTGCAAAAGATAATGCCCAACCCAACGATTTAATTTATGTTGGAGGAAGCACATTTGTAGTGGCTGAAATCATTTAATTTTTACAAAAAACTTTTGCCATATTAAAAACTAAACTATATTTGCAGTCCTATTTAATAGGGCGATTAGCTCAGCTGGTTCAGAGCACCTCGTTTACACCGAGGGGGTCGGGGGTTCGAACCCCTCATCGCCCACCTTCGCTCGCCAAAGTTATCATAATAG
>DASWKU010000024.1:0-7169 GCA_036396455.1 Flavobacteriaceae bacterium | reverse complement strand
GTCCAAGATTTGCAAGGAAAGCAAATTGCCACATCATATCCAAATACCGTAAATGAGTTTTTACAAAAGAACAATATTGAAGCTAACCTGCATATCATCAATGGTTCCGTGGAGATTGCACCGAATATTGGGTTGGCAGATGCCATTGTAGATATCGTTTCAAGCGGAAGCACCTTATTCAAAAATAATTTGAAAGAAGTGGAAGTCATTTTGAAATCGGAAGCTGTTTTAGCGGCATCGCCAATAATATCAAGAGAGAAACAAGATATTCTGGATAAATTACAATTTAGATTCCAATCGGTGTTAAAAGGGAGGCAATCCAAATACATTTTGCTAAACGCTCCAAATGACAGATTGCAGGAAATAATTGATGTGATACCCGGAATGAAAAGCCCAACGGTTTTGCCTTTGGCACAGGAAGGCTGGAGTTCGGTGCATTCTGTGATCCACAAAAATGAGTTTTGGGAAATTATTGATGACTTGAAATTAAAAGGTGCCCAAGGTATTTTGGTGTGTCCAATTGATAATATGGTAATTTAAGAGTTATGAAAGTTATAGAAAACCCACAAAAAAAGGATTGGCCAAAGGTATTGCAACGGCCAACACAAACCATTGAAAACATTGAAAAAACAGTCATTCAGATTTTTGATGACATCAAGCGCAATGGGGATAGGGCCATTACAAAATACACGGCCATGTTTGATGGTGTAACGTTGGAATCAAATCTGGTTAGTGAAATAGAAATTCAAGATGCTGTTAGCCAAGTTTCTGAAGAATTAAAGGAAGCCATTAATGTGGCCAAATCCAATATTGAAAAGTTTCATAGAGCTCAAATAACCGAAAGCGTAACCGTTGAAACGACCAAAGGCATACAATGTTGGCAAGAAAAACGATCCATAGATAAAATAGGGTTATATATTCCAGGAGGTACGGCACCTTTATTTTCAACAGTATTGATGTTGACAGTTCCAGCACAAATTGCGGGCTGTGAAGAAATAGTGCTGTGTTCGCCACCCAACAAAGAAGGAAAGATTGCCAAAGAAATTCTCTATACTGCTCAATTATGTGGTGTCACAAAAATTATAAAAGTAGGAGGGATCCAGGCCATTGCAGGGTTGACTTTTGGAACAAAAACAATTCCCCAAGTGTATAAAATTTTCGGACCTGGAAATCAATTTGTAACCGTTGCAAAACAATTGGCTACCAAATACGGTGTTGCCATCGATATGCCGGCAGGCCCAAGTGAACTCTTGGTCTTTGCTGACGATAGTGCCAATGCCGCCTATGTGGCTTCAGACCTGTTAAGTCAAGCCGAACACGGCACGGACAGTCAGGTCATTTTGGTATCGACCTCAAAGCATTTGATAAATGCCGTTTCAGAACAAATAGATTTGCAAATCAAAAACTTACCGCGTCAAGCCATAGCTGAAAAAGCAATTTCAAATTCTAAGCTTATTTATGTTGAAAATGATAACATTGCTCTTGATTTAATCAATCAATATGCTCCTGAACATTTTATTGTGTGTTCAAAAAATGAGGATTATTTTGTAAATGGCATTCGTAATGCTGGCTCCGTGTTTATTGGAAATTATACCCCTGAAAGCGCAGGAGACTATGCTTCGGGTACCAATCACACCTTGCCGACCAATGGATTTAGCAAAGCCTATTCGGGAGTGAATCTGGATAGTTTCACAAAAAGCATCACCTTTCAAAAAATCTCGAGGGAAGGGCTTTTAAATATTGGCAATACCATTGAACTCATGGCAGGGGCCGAAGGCTTGCAGGCCCATAAAAATGCCATTTCAATTCGACTTAAAGATTTAATCTAAATGGACATTCGAAAATTAATAAGACCAAGTGTAAAAGCTTTAAAACCCTATTCATCCGCTAGGGATGACTTTAAGGATTTTGATAAGGACATGGTGTTTTTGGATGCCAATGAGAGTCCGTTCAATAATGGTGTCAATCGATATCCCGACCCCCAACAATGCAAAGTTAAGGCAATTCTGTCCAAAATCAAGGGCGTTTCCACTCAAAATATCTTGTTGGGAAATGGCAGTGATGAAGTTCTCGATTTGATTGTTAGGGCATTTTGTGAACCCAATCAGGACAACGTTATCATCTTGCCTCCAACTTACGGTATGTATGAGGTTTTGGCAAATGTGAACGCCATTAAAACCATTATGGTTGAATTGGACAGCAACTTTCAACCTCAGGTCGAACAGATTTTAAAGGCTTCCAATGAACAAACTAAAATCCTGTTTTTGTGCTCTCCCAATAATCCTTCGGGGAACAGTTTTAATCAGAACAATGTTGAAGCATTAATTCGCGATTTTCAAGGTATTGTGGTCCTTGACGAAGCCTATATAGATTTTTCTGAACAGGAAAGTTGGATTAATAGATTGGAAGAATTCCCCAACCTTGTTGTCACCCAAACCTTGTCCAAAGCCTATGGAATGGCAGGCATCAGACTTGGGATTTGCTATGCTTCTGAAGATATTATTTCAACATTGAACAAAATCAAACCGCCTTATAATGTGAACGAATTGACACAGCAACGCGCTTTGGAACAGTTGAACAACCTGAATGCAGTAAAAGATCAGGTGAATGCTGTACTAAATGAAAGAACCTTACTTATTGAAGCTTTGAAAGCCATCAAATTTGTGTCAAAAATTTTTCCAACCGATGCCAATTTTATATTGGTAAAAGTGGATGACGCCTCGAAACGTTACAATCAGTTGATTGAAAAAGGAATTGTGGTTAGAAACAGGACCAATCAACCACTTTGTGAAAATTGCTTGCGCTTGACCATTGGGACAGCAAGTGAAAACAAAAAACTAATAGAATCATTAATAGACCTGTTAGGTTTTTAAAACCTAACAGGTCTCATTGTTATGTATATGAAAAAAGTATTGTTTATAGATAGGGACGGCACCATCATCAGGGAGCCAGCCGATGAACAAACAGATGCGTTTGAAAAATTGGTGTTCTATCCCAAAGTATTTCAATATCTGGGGAGAATCGCAAAAGAACTCGACTTTGAGCTTGTTATGGTGACCAATCAGGATGGTTTGGGCACTGACGCCTATCCCGAAAACACGTTTTGGCCAGTTCATAATTTCATCATTGAAACCTTTAAAGCAGAGGGCATTGAGTTCAAGGATCAGTGTATAGACCGGACATTTCCAGAAGATAACGCTCCAACGCGCAAACCAAAAACTGGATTGTTGTCCAAATATTTTTCGGATGATTATGATTTAAAAAATTCGTTTGTCATAGGTGACCGTCTTACAGATATCGAATTGGCAAAAAATTTAGACGCAAAGGGTATTTTTATAAATGACAACACCAATTTGGGAACGGATGAAATTACGATAAAACGCAATGAGTTGGATTCTTTTATTGCCTTGGAAACCAATGATTGGGAAACCATTTACAAGTTTCTTAAAACAGAAGACAGAACGGGATCTATTGTTAGAAACACCAATGAAACCAAAATTAAGATTGATATAAACCTTGACGGAACAGGCAAAAGCAACATTGACACAGGTATTGCTTTTTTTGACCACATGTTGGATCAATTGGCACGTCATGGACAGTTGGATTTGAATATCAAGGTTGATGGCGATTTGGAAGTGGACGAACACCACACCATTGAAGATACTGCTATCGCCCTGGGCGAAGTCTTTGCAATAACCTTGGGCAATAAATTAGGTATCGAGCGTTATGGGTTCTCTTTGCCCATGGACGATTGCCTGGCACAAGTGGCCATTGATTTTGGAGGTAGAAATTGGTTGGTTTGGGAGGCACAATTTAAACGTGAAATGATTGGAAAAATGCCGACCGAAATGTTTTTCCATTTCTTTAAATCGTTTAGTGATGGAGCCAAATGCAATTTGAACATCAAGGCCGAAGGCGCTAACGAACACCATAAAATCGAGTCTATTTTCAAGGCTTTTGCAAAAGCCATAAAAATGGCGGTAAAAAGAGATATTGAAAAAATGATTTTGCCGTCCACAAAAGGAATGTTGTAAAATTTCAAATAGCAAATTCCAAGTTATTGGAGCGAGTATTGGAATTTGGTTTTTAAATATTGGAGTTTGAAATTATAATTTTCAAACACCAGAATTATTAAAATCGAAAAAATAGTATAGCCTTGAAAATTATAATTATTGATTATGGAGCTGGAAACATTAAAAGCATCCAATTTGCTTTCCAAAGATTGGGGGTTGAAGCGAGACTTTCAAATGACCCGCAGGAAATCTTGTCTGCCGAAAAAGTGATTTTTCCCGGAGTGGGTGAGGCGAGCAGTGCCATGGGCAAGTTAAGGGAGACTAAATTGGATAAACTAATTCCAACATTAAAACAGCCTGTTTTGGGAATTTGCTTGGGGATGCAATTGATGTGCAATTCAACCGAGGAAGGAAATACCCAAGGTCTCGGAATATTTGATACTGATGTCAAACGCTTTTCAAGTCAAGTAAAAGTACCACAAATGGGATGGAATACCATAACAAATTTAAAATCAGATTTGTTTAAAGGGATAAAAGACAACGCATTTATGTATCTTGTTCACAGCTTTTATGCAGAACGTTGCCCACAGGCCATTGCAACCACACATTATGATATTGAATACGCTTCGGCAATTGAAAATAACAATTTTTATGGTGTGCAATTTCATCCTGAAAAAAGTGCCGATGCAGGAGAGCAATTGTTAAAGAACTTTTTAGAATTATAGTATGAGAATCATTCCGGCAATAGATATTATAGAAGGCAAATGCGTAAGGTTGACCAAAGGGGATTATGGCACAAAAAAAGTGTATAATGAAAACCCTTTGGACGTAGCCAAACAATTTGAAGCTTCAGGAATTGAATATTTGCATTTGGTGGATTTGGATGGGGCAAAGGAACAGCATATTGTAAACTATAAAATATTGGAACAGATTGCATCCAAGACCAGTTTAAAGATTGATTTTGGCGGTGGTTTGAAAACCAATGAAGACTTGTACATTGCCTTCAATTCCGGTGCAAAACAAATTACGGGAGGAAGCATTGCCATTAAAGACCCAAAGACGTTTGAAGGCTGGATTCTAAAATATGGCAGTCAAAAAATCATTTTGGGTGCTGATTGCAAAGAAGGAAAAATTGCCATTAGTGGCTGGAAAGAGAAGAGTAACGAGGATATCATTCCCTTTGTTAGAGGTTATCAGAAAAAGAGGATTCAATATGTGGTTTGTACCGATATTTCAAAGGATGGCATGTTGGAAGGGCCATCGCTCGAACTGTATAAAAAAATCATTCAGGAATGTTCCAGCAGTAGCGACGGGCAATCCATCAAGTTGATTGCATCTGGAGGAGTTTCGTCACTTGAAGATGTTAATAATTTAAAAGATTTGGGTTGTGAAGGGGTCATCATTGGGAAAGCATTATATGAAGGCCACATACAGTTAAGGGATTTGGAACGCTATATTTAAAAAAGTTAAGACCAATTTCAAAAGCAAAATGCATGATATTAAGATTATGATTAAAACCACTTTTAACTTCTAATTTTTAACTTTTAGAAATGCTTACAAAACGCATCATACCGTGTCTGGACATAAAGAACGGACGTACCGTTAAAGGGGTCAATTTTGTGAACCTGATAGACGCTGGAGACCCGGTTGCTTTGGCCAAGCAATATGCTGAAAAAGGGGCAGATGAACTCGTGTTCTTGGATATTTCCGCGACACTGGAAGCTCGTAAAACAACCTTGGAAATGGTGCTTCATGTTGCCGAACAGGTGAATATCCCGTTTACGGTTGGCGGTGGAATTTCATCGGTAGAGGATGTGGATGCACTCTTAAAATGTGGAGCCGATAAAGTGTCCATCAATTCTTCGGCGGTCAAGCGACCGGAATTGATCAATGAATTGTCCAATAAATTTGGAAGCCAATGCATTGTCGTGGCCATTGATGCCAAACAAATTGAGGGCAAGTGGAAAGTCCATTTGGCAGGTGGAAGCATTCCTACCGAATTGGATCTATTTGAATGGGCCAAAGAAGTGGAACGGCGAGGTGCCGGTGAAATTTTGTTTACCTCCATGAACCATGATGGAACAAAGGATGGATTCGCAAATGAAGCTTTGGCAAGATTGTCGGAAGAATTGAATATTCCAATCATCGCTTCTGGTGGTGCTGGAACGGTCCAGCACTTTATTGATACCTTCAAAATTGGAAAGTCCGATGCGGCCTTGGCTGCCAGTGTTTTTCATTTTGGTGAAATGGAAATAAAGGATTTAAAGGAAGCATTAAGAAAAAACAACATTCCCGTTAGGTTATGAATCAAAGACTGGCAAATATTGCATTGCTTGTAAAGGACTATGATGAAGCCATAACGTTTTACGTGGAAAAATTAAACTTCGAACTGGTTGAAGATACCAAATTATCCAATGAAAAACGCTGGGTTTTGGTTAAGCCAAAAGGACAATACGATTTTAGTTTATTGCTTGCAAAAGCAGTAAATGAAGAGCAAAAATCCAGAATTGGAAATCAAACGGGCGGGCGTGTTTTTTTATTTTTACAAACCGATGATTTTGAAAGGGATTATAGGAATTTATTGAAAAAAGAGATTGAGATCATTAGAGCACCCAAAGAAGAAACTTATGGTAAAGTATTGGTATTTAAAGATCTTTATGGCAATCTTTGGGATTTGATTGAACCAAAAAAATGAACAATGAATATAGATTTTAATAAAAACAATGACGGACTTGTCCCGGCAATCATTCAGGATGCAACCACAAAAAATGTACTGATGTTGGGCTATATGAACGAGGAAGCGCTTAATAAAACCCAATCCACCAAACATGTCACATTTTACAGTAGAACCAAAAAACGTTTATGGACCAAAGGTGAGGAAAGCGGCAACTTTTTAAATCTAATGGACATCAAAATAGATTGTGATAACGACACACTGCTCATTCAAGCCAATCCAGAAGGTCCAACGTGCCATAAAGGTACCGATACGTGTTGGGATGAAAACAACCTTCAAAATTTTGGTTTTTTGACACGGCTTGAAGACATTATTAAAGACCGAAAAACAAATTCCAAACCTGAAGAATCGTATGTCGCTTCTTTATTTGAAAAGGGGATTAATAAAATAGCCCAAAAAGTAGGGGAGGAAGCTGTTGAAGT
>DASWKU010000023.1:0-2073 GCA_036396455.1 Flavobacteriaceae bacterium | reverse complement strand
TGTAATCACATTTTTACTATTAACAAATAGAGATAGCCAATATGTCAAACGACATTAAGATTAAAAATGGTCTCGACATAAAACTTAAGGGTGAAGCCGAAAAGGCAATTGAAAATGCTGTAATAAGCAATTTTTTTACTTTGAGACCTGAAGATTTCCATGGAGTTACACCTAAATTAATTGCAAAAGTTGGGACTAAAGTAAAAGCGGGAGAACCTGTTTTTTGTGACAAGTCCAATGAAGCCATTCAATTTGTTTCACCAGTTTCGGGTGAAGTTATTGATATAGACCGTGGAGAAAAAAGAAAAATATTGGCCATAAAAATTCAGGCCGACAAAGAACAAGTTTATAAAGATTATGGTAAACTTGATGTCGTTAATGCAAAGGCCGAAGACATAAAAAAGCATTTATTGGCAAGTGGTTGTTGGCCATTCATCAAACAACGCCCTTACGATGTCATAGCAAATCCAAACAAATCACCAAAGGCCATTTTTATTTCGGGTTATGCATCGGCACCATTGGCTGCCGATTTGGATTTTACGCTTCATGGCAAAGAAGCTGAATTACAAGCCGCTATAAATGCCTTGGGCAAACTTACAGAAGGAAAGGTTCATGTTTGTGTGGGTAAAAAAGGAAACTCTCCTTTAGCTGGGCTAACAGGGATTACCTTACATAAAGTTTCTGGGCCGCATCCTGCAGGAAATGTGGGAACACAAATCAATAAGATCGATCCAATTAACAAAGGTGAAGTGGTCTGGACCGTAAATCCACAAGATTTGGTAATAATTGGTGAATTACTTTTGACTGGTAAATTCAATGCTGAACGTATTGTGGCATTAGTTGGTTCTTCCATTAAAAAGCCAAGATATTTTAGAACCAAAATAGCTTGTGAAGTCGCATCCATGATTTATGACAATGGGATTGATAAGAGCGAAGATGTCAGGATTATTTCCGGTAATGTGCTTACTGGCAAACACGTGAAACCAGATGGTTATTTACGTTACTATAACAATACCATTACCGTAATTCCAGAAGGTGATGATTACGAATTTTTTGGTTGGACCAAACCCGTTTTCAATAAAATTTCAATTTCAAGAGCGCTTACATTTTCATGGTTGACACCTAATAAAAAATACGATCTCAATACCAATACCAACGGAGAGCATCGTGCTTTTGTGGTGACCGGAAATTATGAAGAAGTATTTCCTTTTGATATTTACCCGATGCAAATCTTAAAAGCGTGTATGTATAAGGATTTGGATGAAATGGAAGCTTTGGGAATGTACGAAGTTGCCCCAGAAGATTTTGCGTTGACCGAGTTCGTTTGTGTTTCTAAACAGCCACACCAAAAGATAATTAGAGAAGGTCTGGACTTAATGCTTAAAGAAATTGGATAATTATTCATTTCGGAGAAATGAAAAATAATATTTTATTCATTTAACGAAGTAAAATGAAAAATATAATATGGGATTGAAAAGAACACTACATTATTATAAATTGAAGTTTAGACATACAAAAATGGCTCCTGCATTCAATGCGCTTCATACATTTTTGTATTTACCCGATGAAACTACACACGATGGAACCCACATAAAAGCAGCTGATGACCTAAAACGTACCATGAATACGGTAATTTTGGCCTTAATACCATGTTTAATATTTGGCATGTTCAATGCAGGATATCAACATTATTTGGCTTTGGGGGAAATTAACCCAGCAGATGGGTTTTTAGGCTCGTCATTTTGGACCATGGACAATTTAATTATTGGTCTTTGGAAAGTCTTGCCACTGGTTATTGTGTCCTATGGTGTTGGATTGGGAATTGAGTTTTTATTCGCCATTATTAAAAAGCACGAGGTTGAAGAAGGCTATTTGGTTACTGGAATGTTAGTGCCATTGATTGTACCGATTGACACACCACTTTGGATGTTGGCCGTAGCAGTAGCGTTTGGTGTTGTGATCGGGAAAGAGGTTTTTGGAGGTACTGGAATGAATGTCCTTAACCCCGCACTGACCATTAGAGCCTTTTTATTTTTTGCCTATCCAACATGGATGTCGGGTGATAAAGTTTGG
>DASWKU010000022.1:0-1887 GCA_036396455.1 Flavobacteriaceae bacterium | reverse complement strand
ACCTTGTGCTTGGTTACACCCTCTCCTACCTTAACGACCTTGCCCACAATTTCATGGCCGGGAACCACGGGATAAACAGAAAATCCCCAATCGTTGCGTGCAAAATGTAAATCGGAATGGCATACACCACAATACAGGATGTCTATTTCAATATCTTTTGAAGTTACTTCCCTTCGTTTAATTTCCAGTTGTTTTAAATCTAAATCGGCAGCTTCAGTACCGAAGGCCTTAATTTGTTTTACATTCATTTTATTTTGCTTTTGATTAGTTTGTATTTTGAAACCCTTAATTTACTAATAAAAAAACGTATAAACAACTTCACATTATAGGATAAAAAAGGGTATGATCAAGCCAGTACGATCTTATGGTCCCATTCCCAGGTCTTACCGGGCATTCTGGAAGTTAAAACTAGATGATCGACTTCGAATACATTTTTGTATCCCATCTTGCTAAAAAAACCAAAACTTGCCTCTAAAGTGGCCTTGTCCTTGGTCCTGGAAATGGTCATATGTGGTGGATTGCTAATCCCTAGAGCACTTTTCCCAAAGTAAAGGTCTTGTTGCCATATCTTCTTTGTTTGTGCATGAATTGCATTTATTTCTTCGGCCTTTGAAATCTCCAAAATCAAAACCGTGGGGAAAAATGCAAAGTCGCCTACACTTAAATGAAACTTTCTGATAGTCGCCAATTGATCAAAAGCTTTTACTAAGACATCCTCATATTGGGTATCCATATAAAAATAAGCTAAAGTGACATGCGGTTTGGATTTGGACAGTGGATGTTTGCCAAATTTTTCTATAAATTGATTCTTGAAATTCTGTACGTCATCATATACGGGTTGTGGGGGCACTATTCTTAAGTTGTAAATCTTTATTGCCATTAGATGAATGAATTGTTATGATTATTCTTCAAGTGGTAGATTCAATTCTGATAAGGTTGAAAGCGATAAACAACAGAGTAAAGTTAAAATACGCATGTTATGATTTTAGTTATAGCCCCTAAAATACTTCTTTTTTAAATTTGTTGGAAAGAATGTGATAAAAAGTATTAAGGAATTAAAAATTCCATAATGAACTACCTCGACGCAGAGCGTACGAGGTATCAGAATCAAGACCGCTACGCTACAAGAATCAAGAAACTAGAGCTTTTCGTCCAATCTCTTGGTTCTTTGCACAACCAGATTATCCAGACGCTACACCCGAGGCAGTCCCGATCCCGATAGTCCCGATAGCCATCGGGATCGGGACTATCGGGACATCGGGGAATTATTTAGATTAAAAAACTTCATCATTCTAAATCTTGTCCTCGTTTAAACGCTTTATATTTAAGATAAACTGCACATCAACAGCTTTTTAACGAAAATTGGTGTGTTACAACAATCAAGTTTGACAACAATTGTATAGATACTTATCTTTTCATTATTAATTGGACCCAAACCTATTAAATCTATACAATTATGGACACAAATTTATCTTTATTTAATCAAATCAACAGTTTGTCATATTGGTTTTTAACAGAAAGTAACTATAAGAGTTCTATAGTTTTGGATGCAGAAAAAAACACCTATTTTGTCAAAATCAAAAAAGGGAACCAACCGCTTTACGCTTATCATATCCATAATTTTAGCACTAAAAACAAAAAACTTTTACAGTTTGAACTGGTAGCAGTGGTCAACAGTTTACTCCACATCAAGGACACTGTGATTCGCAGAAGGTTCAAGAGTGCCTAACTACATTTGATAAAGTTTTATCACTTAAACGTTAATGCCATAATAACTGTAAATAGCTGATAGGTTTTGGGCACATTGCTATGGCAACTTATTGGAATCATAATTTTTGACGCGCGCTTTGTAATATACGTTCAAAATCAAGCCACCAATAATCATTG
>DASWKU010000021.1:0-5615 GCA_036396455.1 Flavobacteriaceae bacterium | reverse complement strand
AAGCACGAAGAACGAAATGGGAGCATTTCTGGAGAATTGTTAAAAAGATTCAATATTATAATGGACTATAAAAATGCCAAAGTCACTTTAAAAAAGAACAACAAATTTAAATCTCCTTTTCGTTATAATAAAAGTGGTATTGTATTGGAACAAGATGGAATACGTGTGGTAAAAGAAAAACAAACTGTACTCCCCGAAGGCAATAATGAATCTCGAGATGCCAATACAATATATGTTGATTACAAGTTTAGGTATTCACTAAAACCAGCTTTTAAGGTTGCTGAATTGCGCAAAGATTCTCCTGCAGAAAAAGCTGGACTTTTGATTGGGGATGTAATTTTATCCATAAACGGGAAAGACACTTATAACATGAAGTTACAGGATTTGATTGAAATGTTTAGCGATGATGATGATAAGTTAATAAAGCTGGGAATCGAACGAGATACTAAGCAAATGAGAATTAATTTCAGATTGGAAGATCCCTTAAAATAAAAAGGCTTCGCAATTGCGAAGCCTTTTTATTTTATTTTCAGCAGTTTAATTTCATTGCTCTATGACACTTTTATTCTTTTTTTCCAAAATACTTGTTTTATTGGAATCTACAACCTCGCCCTTAATTTTCAAGGCTACCGTAGGTGTATCGGCATTGGAGGTTACTGTTATTGTTTTTCTAATCGGATTTACTCGGTTAGTATCATATTTAACCTCGATTTGCCCTGTTTCACCTGGCATAATCGGTCCTTCAGGTTTTTTTGGCACAGTACAACCGCAAGTTGATTTTACATCCAATATAATCAAAGGCGCATTCCCAGTATTGGTGAATTCAAAAATGCGTACACCATTAGATCCTTTTTCTATAGTTCCATAATCAATTGTCTCAGTCTTAAACTTGATTTTAGCAACTTTTTCCTGAGCCGATGCTCCTAGGCTTAAAAGTCCTACAAATAAAATTAACATTACATTTTTCATCATTTTAATTTTAAATTGATACTTTCAAAACTACTTACTTTTTGTCGTTTCGCAAAATTAATTAGACGTATGGCCACTTTATTTAAGGAATTAAAGCTAATAAAAGGTATTATTTGTGCCAATAATTTCGCAAAAAAAGAAATATAAGTACTTTTGTCAGTCATTATTCAAAAACAATACCAAAGGATGCAAATTCCCACAAAATATTTAGCTTCATCCATAGAAAGCAAATGGTACAACTATTGGATGGAACACGATTATTTTCATTCAAAACCTGACCATCGAGAACCTTATACCATTGTGATTCCTCCTCCAAATGTTACGGGTATTTTACACATGGGACACATGCTCAACAATACGATCCAGGATGTCTTGATACGCCGTGCGCGTTTACAGGGTAAAAATGCATGCTGGGTTCCGGGAACCGACCATGCATCCATTGCCACCGAAGCCAAAGTAGTTGCAAAGCTTAAGGAAAAGGGAATTGACAAAAACGATTTGTCGCGAGAGGAATTTTTGAAACATGCATGGGATTGGACACATGAATATGGTGGGGTTATTCTTGAGCAATTAAAAAAACTGGGTTGTTCCTGTGATTGGGGCCGAACAAAATTCACGATGGATGACGACATGAGTGAAGCAGTCATTAAGGTATTTGTGGATTTGTACAAAAAGGGACATATTTATAGAGGTTACCGAATGGTGAATTGGGATCCCGAGGCAAAAACCACGTTGTCTGATGAAGAAGTGATTCACGTAGAACGTACCGACAAATTATATTATGCCAAATACAAAATTGATGGAGAAGATGGGTTCGTAACCATTGCCACAACACGACCAGAAACCATTTTGGGTGATACTGCCGTTTGTGTCAATCCCAATGACGAACGTTTTACCAATTTGGTTGGCAAACATGTTATAGTACCTATTTGTGATAGAGTAGTGCCCATTATTGCCGATAAGTATGTGGACATGGAATTTGGTACAGGATGTTTAAAAATCACACCTGCCCATGACGTAAATGACAAGGAAATAGGCGATAGACACAATCTTGAAATTGTAGACATCCTTAATGACGATGCGACCTTGAATAGATATGGATTGCACCATCAAGGAAAAGACCGTGAAGTGGCCAGAAAAGATGTTGCCAAAGAACTTGAAGATTTAGGGATTTTGGTAAAAATCGAAGACCTTTTTCATAAAGTTGGAACAAGCGAGCGTACAGGTGCTGTCATCGAACCTAGATTGTCCGATCAGTGGTTTCTAAAAATGGAAGATTTGGTCAAACCAGCCATTAAAGCAGTACTTGAGGATGAAGAAGTAAAATTGTTTCCAAAACGGTTCAACAATACCTATCGTCATTGGATGGAAAACATTCGCGATTGGAACATTTCACGCCAGTTGCTTTGGGGACAACAAATTCCAGCCTATTACTATGGTGATGGAAAGGAAGATTTTGTAGTTGCCGAGACACTTTCAGAGGCTTTGGAGTTGGCTAAAGTTAAATTAGGTCGTTCAGATCTAAAAATTTCCGATTTAAAGCAAGAATCAGATGTTGTAGACACTTGGTTCTCATCATGGCTGTGGCCCATAAGTGTGTTCGATGGTATCAGAAATCCAGAAAACGAAGAAATCAAATATTATTACCCAACCAACGATTTGGTCACTGGACCGGACATTCTGTTCTTTTGGGTTGCTCGAATGATTATTGCGGGATACGAATTTAAAGGTGAAAAGCCGTTCAGCAATGTATATTTAACGGGATTGGTACGGGATAAGCAACGTCGAAAAATGAGCAAATCTCTTGGGAATTCTCCTGACGCATTGCAATTGATTGAAGATTATGGAGCCGATGGTGTTCGTGTTGGATTGTTATTGAGTTCCGCCGCGGGCAACGATTTGTTGTTTGATGAAGATTTGTGCCAACAAGGCAAGGCATTTGCGAACAAAATATGGAATGCCTTTAGATTGGTCAAGGGATGGGAAGTAGCCGAAATAGAACAACCTGAATCTTCCAAAACTGCCCTGGAATGGTACCAATCCAAATTTCAAAAGGCCTTGGCAGAGATAGAAGACCACTATAGTAAATTCAGATTGTCAGACGTTTTGATGACCATGTACAAATTGATTTGGGATGATTTCTGTTCTTGGTTGTTGGAAATGCTAAAACCTGAATATCAGCAACCTGTCGATTCAAAAACCTTCAATTCCATTATTGATATTTTTGAGGATAACCTGAAAATTCTTCATCCGTTTATGCCTTTTTTGACCGAAGAAATTTGGCAATATATTACTGAAAGAACTCCTGATCAGGCACTAATTGTTGCTCAATATCCAAAAATTGAAACCTTTGATGAACTATTGATTTCAGATTTTGAAATCGTTAAAGACGTGGTTTCTGGGATCAGGACCATTAGAAAAGAAAAGAACATATCGTTTAAGGAATCCATTGAGCTTTCGGTTTTAAACAATGAGAATTTATCTTCGGTTTATGATTCTGTAATCATGAAACTCGGTAAGGTTTCTGAAATGAAAACGGTCACCAATTCCGTTGATGGAGCATTGACGTTCAGGGTGCAATCCAATGAATATTTTATTCCCATTTCTGGAGCAATCAATATTGAAGAAGAAATTAAAAAACTCACTGACGAATTACAGTATACCAAGGGCTTTTTGAAATCGGTTCAAAGCAAACTTTCAAATGAACGTTTTATGAACAATGCGCCTGCCCAAGTGATTGAAGTTGAGCGTAAAAAGGAAGCCGATGCACTTGCCAAAATTGAAACCTTAAAATCAAGTCTGGCGAGTTTACGTTAAAACCAATGCATTGTAATGGAAGACCATTTTAAATTATCTGATTCTGAATTTGAGAAAAAGTTTGAAGACAGTAAACTCGACCCTTCAATGTTTAACCATGAAGCCCATTTAAGGTTGGCCTGGATACATATTCATAACTACGGAATTGAAAAGGCTTTAAAAAATGTACCATTACAACTTCAGTATTTTGTGGGATATATAGGAGCAAAAGATAAATATAATGCTACATTGACCATTGCAGCTATTAAAGCGGTACATCATTTTATGCTAAAATCAAAATCTGAAAACTTTAAAGATTTTATTGTAGAATTTCCAAGACTTAAATATAACTTTAAAGAACTATTGGGATGTCATTATGGGATCGATATTTTCAATTCAATTGAAGCTAAAACAAACTTTTTAGAACCAGATTTGTTACCATTTAATTAAAGTGCTGTTTTCAAAGCCTTTTACCATTCATTGATTTTATTCGAGTCCAATTTTACAAAAATGAAGAGCAAAATGGTAAAGCCCCAAAGCCCGGAACCGCCATAACTAAAAAATGGAAGTGGAATACCTACCGTTGGGATAAGCCCCATGACCATGCCGGTATTGATCATAAAATGAATGAACAAAATAGAGGCCACACAATAGCCATAGACTCGACTGAATTGTGATTTTTGGGATTCAGCCAAATATAAGATCCTAATTAATAATCCCACAAACAAAATCACCACCAATGCACTGCCCACAAAGCCCCATTCTTCGCCAACCGTACTAAAAATATAATCGGTATGTTGCTCTGGGACAAATTTGCCCGTGGTTCGGGTACCTTCCAAAAACCCTTTTCCCGTCAAACCTCCTGAACTTATAGCCTTTTCAGATTCGTTGAGGTTGTAAAGGATCGTTTTCTTCATTTCGGCCAATTTTTCAGGGTCTTTTTCCAATCGTAACCATAAGCTAATCCTATCTCTTTGATGTGACTTTAGGATATTATCATAAAACATTTTAACCCCAATTGAAAAGCCAATGCAAATAGCTAAAACTACAATGGGTTGAATTAATGAAAGGCGTCTTTTCTTTCTTAAAAAATAAAAACTAAAAATAAAAACTGCCGCCACTACTGAAGCCATCACAATGCCAAACTTTAATGATATTACAGAAAGAATGATAACAATAGCCGCTAAAATTAAATAGACCTGTTGCAAGCCCTCTCTATAAAACACAAAGAAAAAGGAAGCGTAAACAATGGTACTCCCAGCATCGTTTTGAAGCAGGATCAAAAGCGCAGGAATGATAATGATAACAATGGTCTTTATTTGGTCCTGAAGTGACTTCATGTTGGTTTGAATATCACTGATATGTTTTGCCACCGCCAATGAAGTAGCAAATTTTGCAAATTCACTGGGCTGGATGGTCATACCACCAATGGCATACCAAGAAGTTGCACCATTGACAGTTTTTCCAAAAATAAATAATCCAACCAAGGTTAAAATGGAAATTAGGTAAATAACGCTTGAAAACCGTTCATAAAATTTGGCTTCAATGGACAAAATAATAATAACAAGCACAAAGGTTAGGATGATAAACATCATTTGTTTACCATAAGGTTGGTCCATATCGAAATAACTAAAATTTTCACCTACATGGGATGCCGACATGATGTTTACCCAGCCAAAACCAACAAGCAACAAGAACAATGCAATCGTAATCCAGTCTAATTTAAAGCCTCTACGGTTTTCTCTTAACATTCTCAATAACTTGTAAGGTGGTTTCTTTATTAATCCCAAAAGGTTCACCGGAATAGGGTTTGGCATATTCGTTTTCCAAACTATGGGTCAATATCCAGT